>CAXBPJ010000457.1:0-1956 GCA_963977325.1 uncultured Brevundimonas sp.
ACGCTTCTGGGTGGGAGCAGCGCCCCTCGCGCCGCGCCTACGAGTTGTCGGCGTTCACTTAGTGTGTTGCAGCGCATCATCCAAGCGCCCGAGGCTCTGTTCACGACCCAGTGACACGAGAATGCGAGCGATGTCGGGGGACGGCAGGCCGCCCGTGAGGGCCGCGCGCGTCGGCGGGCCGATCTTGCCGAAACCAACGCCCTCGGCCTCGGCGAAGGCCTTGAGCTCGGACTCCAGCGCCTCGACGGTCCAGGGTTCGAACGCGGCCAGGCGGTCGCGCAGGCGGGCGATGCGCTCGCCAGCCTCGCCGGACAGCTGGGCCCGCGCCTTGTCGTCGAGGGGCAGGGGGCGGGGCGCGAGGGCGAAGGCGACCTGGGCCTTGAGTTCGATGAGGGTTTTCGCCCGGTCCTTGATCAGGCCGATGACCCGGATCAGCGCCTCTCGCTCTCCGCCGGTCGGGGGCGTGTCCGAGATCAGGTCGGCGAGACGGGCGTCGTCGGCCTGCCGGAGCCAGTGGCTGTTCACATGGGCCAGCTTGTCGAAGTCGAGGCGGGAGGCGGCCCTGCCGAGGCCCTCGAGGTCGAACCATTGGATGGCCTGGGCGTCGTCGAACAGCTCGGCGTCGCCGTGGCTCCAGCCCAGGCGGGCTAGGTAGTTGCGCATGGCCTCCGGCAGGTAGCCGAGGTCGGCGTATTCGTGGACAGCCTGGGCCCCGTGGCGCTTGGACAGCTTGGCGCCGTCGGGGCCGTGAATCAGCGGCACATGGGCGAAGGTCGGACGCGGCCAGCCGAGGGCGTCATAGATCAGGCTCTGGCGCGCGGCGTTGTTAAGGTGGTCGTCGCCGCGAATGACGTGGGTGACGCCCATGTCGTGGTCGTCGGCGACGACCGCGAGATTGTAGGTCGGGGCGCCATCCGAGCGTAGCAGCACGAGATCGTCAAGATCCGCCACGCTCCAGGTGACCCGGCCCTGGACGGCGTCCTCGACCACGACCTCGCCGTCGTCTGGTTCGGATCGCCCTCGGACGCGTCGCGGTCGCGCCAGGGCGAGACGAAGGCGCGACGTTCGGCCTTGGCCTCGTCGCGCAGGCGACCGGTCTCTTCGGCGGAGGTGTAGTCGCGATAGGCGGCGCCGCGCGCCATCAGTTCGGCCACGACTTCCCGATGGCGCTCGGCGCGGCCGAATTGGAACACCGGCGGTGCGTCCGCAGCTAGACCCAGCCAGTCCAGCCCCTGGAAAATGGCGTCGACGGCGGCCTCGGTCGACCGCTCGCGATCGGTGTCCTCGACCCGGATCAAGAAGCGGCCGCCGTGACGGCGCGCGAACAAGAAGTTGAAAAGCGCCGTCCTGGCGCCCCCTATGTGCAGGTAGCCGGGCGGGGAGGGGGCGAAGCGGGTGACGACGGGAGTGGAAACAGCAGACATGGGGGCCTCGAATTCGGGCGCCCTTATACCCGCTAAGCCTGCCGCAACCAGAGCCGCGCGCCTCAAGGTCTGGCTGGGCGACCAGTTGCTGGCTCAGCACGACCGCTGGCGGCTGTGGGCGCCGGTGGCCTATGGCGGCGGGGCGGCGCTCTATTTCGCCCTGCTGGAAGAGCCGCCGTTCTGGCCGCTGGCGCTGATGGCCGTCGCGGCCACGGGCGTTTGGGTGGCGACGCGGCGGCTAGGGTTCGGGCGGGCGGTGACCGTGCCGCTGATGATCCTGGCCTGTTTCGCCCTGGGGCTGGCGGCGGCCAAGCATCGGGCGATCCGCATCGCCGAGCCGATCACACCGGCCTTGGTCGAGCCGACGGTGGTCGAGGGCTGGGTCGTGGATGTCGATTCCGCCGGGGCCAATGGGGCAAGGGTGATCCTGGCGCCGGTGCGCGTCCGGGGGCTGGACCCGGAGCAGACGCCGATCCGCCTGCGCGCGACGGTGCGGGGTGAGCCGCCGCCGCCAGGGTCGGCCGTGCGTCTG
>CAXBPJ010000458.1:0-1955 GCA_963977325.1 uncultured Brevundimonas sp.
AGGTGATCGCGTGTCAGACGAGCGCCCAGGGCGGGGTCGATCAGCCCCGCCTGGGCGAGCGCACCTCCGAGCAGGAACTCGCGAAGAAACGGGAGCCGATGGGCCACGGCCTGTCCATAATAGGCGCCGAGTTCGCCCTTGGAGCGACGATCGAGGATGAGGGACGGCACGTCGTCGGCGAAGGCGGCGCGGGCCGCCGCCCGATCCCGGCCCCATGTGAGATCGACCGAGGACAGGGCAAGGCCCGCCTCCATGACCGGCTGGCTGAGCAGGGGATTGACGCAGGCTCCCCGACGGCTGCGGATCGCCGGCCCCTGAAACGTCTGACAGAAGGCGAGGGCCGACACCTGGAGCGCCTTGGCCGGTGGAACGCTCTTGAGATCCTCGAGCCAGGGATGGGTCCAGCCGGCACGGTGTCGGGCTTCCTCGCGCCAGTCCCGGGCGAGCGCGGTGAGCCACAGCGGGCGGCGTAGCCATCGGGACATCCTGTGCAGGACTTCAACTCGGGCTCCGAGCCGGCGCTCCCAGATCTCGTCTAGCCCGACAAGAAGGGTCGGCATCTGGAAGAAGACCGCGTCGCCGCCCTGCCCGGTGAGCGATCCCCAGGCCTCCAGCGCCTCTATCCGTTCGGCGATATCGTCGTTGTAGTCGGGGTCGATGTCGTTGGACGCAGGCCGGAAGGCGTCCGCGCCCGCCTCGAAACGCTGGGCGTTGAGCCGCAACCCCTCGCGGCGCACCTCGGTCAGCACCACGCCATGATGCCGCGCAACCTCTCTCGCGTAGTCCCGCTCATCCCCCTCGCGGTGATCGACGTAATGATTGACCCAGGCCGCGACCTTGGCGCGCTGGTCGACCGATAAGGCGGCGGCGACAATGGCCGAGTCGAGTCCACCGCTCAGTTCGGCAACCCATCGCCGGCTCCCGGCGAGCGCCCTCACGGCGAGGACGACCGCCGCCTTGAGATCCGGCGGCTCGTTCGCATCGCGGCGTCTGTAAACGTCCGCGGGTCTCCAGATTTGCTGACTGTGTCCACCCGCCTTTCCGATCGTCCGTAGCTCACCCGCCGCCACGGGCGTCAGGTCCGTCAGAGGCAGACGATGACGGTGCTCTCCGGGGCGACGGATGAGGGCGGCCACCTCTCCCCAGTCTATCCCCGAGCTCTCCGGCAGCCAGGGATCGTTGTGTTCGTTCCACTGCTAGACAAGCTGAAGATCGATGACGTCGTCGGCGCCGGTCGCGACGAAGGTCACGGCGCCCCTGCGCCAGACGACGCAGTCGACCGCGCCCGACGGATCCCGGAGAATGGCGACCTCGCCGGCGGACCGGCGAATGAGGAGATAGCGGCCCCAATAGTCTGAACTCACCGCCCGCGCGCGGACCTCGTCCAGAGGGCGACAGCCGAGGACGCGGCGCGCCTCGGGCGCGAGCGCGGCACCGGCGCCGTCGAAAATCTCTCCCACGAGGACCCCGTGACCATCCAGAGCGCCGGTGACGTCCAGCCGCCCGCCGGACGGCGCGAAGACCGCGAGGAAGAGGGCGTTCGCCTTGCAGGACCAACCCCGCCGGCTCAGCCGCTTTCGCACCGGCGCAATGGCGACCTGAAGAGCGGCGGGATCGTCGCCCACCAGGATGATGGCCGAGTCCGCCGCCACGTCAGATCACCATGATCGGGCGATAGACGTGCAGGGTCTCGGGCGCCTCGCTGACACACTGGTCGCCGCACTGCAGCCAGCAGTGGGCGAGGAACGGAAAGGTCCGGACCCCAAAGACCCAGTCGGCGTCGAGATCGTCCGCGTTGAGGAACCGGAGCAGCATCTCCGCCTGAAGGAGGCAGACTCCGGTCGCGGGCGCGAAGGGAAGCAGTTGTCGAAACACTTCAACCCTGGCGGCCAGGGCAGCCGGATCCCGACGCCCGCGTCGGCCATGATGGCGTTGCTTCAGATCAAGCAGGGTCG
>CAXBPJ010000459.1:0-1954 GCA_963977325.1 uncultured Brevundimonas sp.
GGTGAGGGTGAAAAGCGACCACGCCTCGCCGTCGTCGCGCCAATAGAGCGGTGCGCGCCACTGTTCGGACTGGACCGTGGCCCAGCCGTCGGACAGCCACAGCTCGGCGCGGTGATAGCCGTCGTCCTCAATGAAGCTCAGCCAGTCGCCGACGGTGACCAGTCGATCGGCGATCGCGAAGGGCTCCAGCCAGACCTGGTGGCGTGGTCCCTCGTTGTCGAAGGCCCAGCCTTCGCCGTCATGACCGATCTCGACGAGGCCGCCGTCGAAACGCATCCAGTCCAGATCGCGCGTCGGCTGCACCTCCTGGGGTGCGGAGCGGACGTAGGCGGGCGACAGCGGATTCATTGACAGGACGTGCTTGATATCCATCAGCAGCAGCTCCTGATGCTGCTCCTCATGGTTCAAACCGATCTCGGTGCGGGCCGCGGTTTCAGGCGCATGCTGATCGGGCGGGTCGGCCAACAGAGTGGCCATGGCGTCATCGACATGGCGTCGATAGGCGACAACCTCCTCGCAGGACGGTCGCGAAATCAGGCCGCGTTCGGTGCGAGGGTGACGACTTCCAATGGCTTCGTAGTAGGAGTTGAACAGATAGTCGAAGCGTTCATCGGGCGAGGTATAACCCTCGAGATAGGGTTTCAGCAGGAAGGTCTCCCAGAACCAGGTGGTGTGGGCCAAGTGCCACTTGGTCGGGCTGACGTCCGGCATCGACTGGATCTGCTGATCCTCGGCCGAGAGGGGCGCTGCGAGGGTGAGGCTTCGCTCGCGAACGGTCTGGAACCGGGCGGTCAGATCGTCCGGCCGCCGAAGTCCGGCGGGGTTGGGATTGGTCACGCGCACCCTTTCGTCTGCGAGCCTCGGTCGGCTCGCCGCCACCGGAACGAAAACTGGACCGCAACGGCCAAGGTTCCGCAAAACCTGACGAAAACCAGCCTTACGCGCCTGGCGCCTCGTCCATGATCCGGGTCCAGCCCAGAAAGGTCAGGGCCTCCAGCGGACGAAAGCGGGCCTTGTAATCCATCTTGGCCGAGCCCCGGACCCAATAGCCCAGATAGAGATAGGGCAGGGCGGCCTCTCGAGCCTGAAGGATATGGTCGAGGATGGCGAAGACGCCGGGACTACGCTCGGCCAGATCGGGATCGTAGAAGCTGTAGACCATGGACAGGCCGTCCGAGAGCCGGTCGGTCAGGGCGACGCCGACAAGGCGGCCGGGCGCGTCTGCCACGGTCGAGGGCAGGCGATATTCGATCAGGTGGGTGCGGACCGAGGTGTCCTCGACCATGGCGACATAGTCGAGCCAGCCCATGCCGGCCATGCCGCCCTCGGGGTGGCGCGTGTGCAGATAGCGGGACAGCAGGCGATACTGCTCGACGGTGGCGGCGGGCTCGACGGCCGTGCGGGTGAGGTCGGCGTTCCGGGCCAGGGTCCGCTTCTGGCTTTTCGAGAAGACCACCTCCTCGACGGGGACGCGCACCGAGACGCAGGCTGCGCAGTCATCGCAGGCGGGACGATAGGCGATGTTCTGGCTGCGCCTGAATCCGGCCTGGGTCAGGCGGTCGTTGACCGCGGGACCGCCGGCGAAGGGCAGGTTGGCGAACACCTTGCGCTCTGTCTTGCCCGGCAAGTACGGGCAGGGGGAGACCCCCGTCATGAAGAAGCGAAGCTGGCGTTGGGGAAAATGCTGGGTCACGGATCGGTCCTGATCCGGAGTTGGCCCTTCAACCCCTGAGTCCGCAAGGGGTTGGTCTGCACGAGGCGCCGGCCGCCTGCCCGGGCCGGCGCGTCGGTCACAGGCTGGTGTCCGTGGGCAGGACCGGGGCCTCTCTCAACAGCACGATCGAGATGCGGCGGTTGCCGGCCAGGGTCGGGTCGTCTGGGTAGAGGGGATCCGAGCCCGCCTTGCCCGACACGGCGTAGACGCGGCTCTCGGGACTGGCCGCCTTCAACCAGT
>CAXBPJ010000460.1:0-1945 GCA_963977325.1 uncultured Brevundimonas sp.
TGTCCAGCGGGCGCGGGAACGGTTTTTCGCCCGGCGCGTCAGTCCTCGCCCGGCTCGTCCGTCGCGGGCGGACCGGGCACGGCGTAGCGGCCCGTGAACCAGCGCCCCAGATCGATGTCGGCGCAGCGTTTCGAGCAGAACGGCCGATATTCGAGCGCGGCGGTGCGGTCGTGGCAGATCGGGCAGAGCGGGGCGGGGCGGTCGGTCATCGCGGCGCTTCTATCACGGCCTTGCCAGGGCGCACGGCTGGATCCGCGACCAAGCCCGCACGGGGCCCCAGTCGGGCGACCAAAACCGCGGCCGCCTCCGCCTCCTCCGGCGCGCACCGAGCCTGGAGGCGCGGCGAGGCGGTGTCGGTCAGCAGGGCGTGACGCAGGCGGCGCGTCAGGTCGATGGCCCGGGTCGTCAGGGTGCGCCGTCCGTCCGCGTTCAGCAGCCGCTCCTCAATCGGGCGCGCACGCCACGGCCGGGACAGTTGCAGAACGCCGAACCGGTTCACCGGGCCGAAGGCGACGCCGGGACCGTCGAAGGCCGCGCGAGCCCAGCGGCCGATCTCCTCGCCGTCGTGCCCGACGCCGATCAGATCGATGGCGACCAGCCCGCCCCAGCCCTTGAGCCGGATCAGCCGCGCCGCCTGGATCAGGCCGTGGCGGTTCGCCTCACGCCGCGCCTTGCGGGCGTCGCGTCCGGGGGCTGCCGTATGGTCGATATCGACGGCGATCAGGGCCCGCGTCCGCTCCACCGAGAGATCGAGCCCATGTTCGGGGAAGGCCTGGACAGCGGCGAGCGCCTCTTCCTCGGCCTCCCAGACGGCCCGGATCGCCTCGGCGCCCGTGACCGGCAGGAAGTCAGGCGCGAGGCTGGAGAGTTGATTCGTGATCGAGGGGCCGGGGGCCAGGACGCGAGGATCGCCCTCGGTCGGGCCCAGCCTCAGCAAGGTCGGCCCCTTGCCGCCGCGCGGCTCAGCGGTGACTTCGACCTCGACAGCCTGACCTTGGCTTAGGCCCCCCACCTTGCCGACAGCCAGGAAGCCGAAGGGCTCGCCCCCGCCCAGGTCCACGAAGGCGCCGCCGGCGCCGGGAACGATATCGATCACCCGGCCAACCAGCCGTGCGCCCAGGCGATGCTCGGGCCGGTCGCCGTCGCGTTCGATCAGAATTCGATCCCAGCGGCCGTCGCGGGCGATGACGGCGCGGGTCTCGCCGGGCGTCTCGTCGAGGAAGACCTCGAGACTCATGGCTGGGCTGGGGGCGTCCAGCCGGCGCCGACCAGCAGATTCATGGTCTCATACAGCGGCAGGCCCATCACCGCCGGATGGCTGCCGACGATGCGGCGCACGAAGGCGGCGGCCGGTCCCTGGATAGCGTAGGCGCCGGCCTTGCCGCGCCAGTCGCCCGTGGCGACATAGGCGGCGATCTCGGCCTCGGACAGGGATTTGAAGGCCACGCGGGTTTCGACCGCGCGCACCGCAATCGCGCCGCCCGGCCGGGCCAGGGCCAGCCCCGTCAGCACCCGGTGGTTACGGCCGGAGAGCAGGCGCAGGAAACGCGCCGCCTCGCCGTCGTCGGCGGCCTTTTCCAGAAAGCGTCTCCCGACCGCCACGACGGTGTCGGCGGCGAGGACCAGGGCATGGGGCTGCAGCGCCGCCACCACCTCGGCCTTGGACCGCGCCAGCCGGGCGGCCAGGATCGGGGCGGTCTCACCCTTTCTGGGGGTCTCGTCGATGTCGGCGGGGACGACGGCGTCGGGGCGGACGCCAATCTGGGCCAGAAGCTCGATGCGCCGGGGACTGGCCGAGGCCAGAACCAAGGACGCCCGCTCAGGCGAAGTGGCGGGGCCGGTCACGGCCACACCCTTAACGGAAGCGATAGGTGATGCGGCCCTTGGTCAGGTCATAGGGCGTCATCTCGACCAGGACCTTGTCGCCGGCCAGCACGCGGATGCG
>CAXBPJ010000461.1:0-1944 GCA_963977325.1 uncultured Brevundimonas sp.
CGTGGCTTTTGAGAGACGACCCTCCCGCGGTTGCCGCCGCCATTGCTCTATCGAGCCGACGCCTTTAGACCGGCCGCTTAGCCGACAACCTCAATCGCCCCGCCAGCACGCGGCGTGGGCGTTTTCCTGCCCAAGATGGAGCGCGCATCGCTGTGTCCGAGCCCCCCAGCCATGAGGAGCGCGACGCCATGATCCGCGCGGCGCTGGCCGAACACGGCGACGCGGGTGTGACGCCACGCCACACCCTGTTCTACTTCTATGGCGAAGGCGACCACGACGACCTGAACGAGGTGGCCCGGCGCGCCGGCTATATCACGCGCGGGTCGGACGACTCGACCGTGCTGGAAACCACCATGGCGGTGGACGAAGCCAGCTTCGCGCCCGTTTCGGCGATGATGCAATCCTGGGCCGCGGCGTTCCAGCTGGACTACGACGGCTGGGAATGCGCGGTCGTGACCAACTGAGGAGGCTGAGATGCCCAAACGCACGGACATCCAGTCGATCCTGATCATCGGCGCCGGGCCGATCGTCATCGGTCAGGCCTGCGAGTTCGACTATTCCGGGGTTCAGGCCTGCAAGGCGCTGAAGGCCGAGGGCTATCGCGTGGTGCTAGTCAATTCCAACCCGGCGACCATCATGACCGACCCGGAGGTGGCAGACGCCACCTATATCGAGCCGATCACGCCCGAGATCGTCGAAAAAATCATCGCCAAGGAAAAGCCGGACGCTCTGCTGCCCACCATGGGCGGCCAGACGGCGCTGAACACGGCGCTGGCTCTTGAGCGGTCCGGCGCGCTGGAGCGTCACGGGGTCGAGATGATCGGGGCGCGGGCCGAGGTCATCGACAAGGCCGAGGACCGGCAGAAATTCCGCGATGCGATGGACAAGCTGGGCCTGGAGTCGCCCCGCAGCCGGGCCATTCACCACATCGACGAGGCCGAGGATGCGCTGGCCTTCGTCGGCCTGCCCGCCATCGTGCGCCCGTCGTTCACCCTCGCCGGCACCGGCGGCGGCATCGCCTATAACGTCGAGGAATACCGCGAGATCGTGGAGCGGGGCCTGGATCTGTCGCCCACCACCGAGGTGCTGATCGAGGAATCGGTGCTGGGCTGGAAGGAGTTCGAGATGGAGGTGGTCCGCGACAAGGCGGACAACTGCATCATCATCTGCTCGATCGAGAACATCGACCCCATGGGCGTCCACACCGGCGACTCGATCACCGTCGCCCCCGCCCTGACGCTGACCGACAAGGAATATCAGCGGATGCGGACCGGCTCGATCAATGTGCTGCGCGAGATCGGGGTCGAGACCGGCGGCTCGAACGTGCAGTGGGCCATCAACCCGGCGGACGGCCGCATGGTGGTGATCGAGATGAACCCGCGCGTGTCGCGGTCCTCGGCCCTGGCCTCCAAGGCCACCGGCTTCCCCATCGCCAAGGTCGCGGCCCGTCTGGCGGTCGGCTACACGCTGGACGAGCTGACCAACGACATCACCCAGGTGACCCCGGCCTCGTTCGAGCCGAGCATCGACTATGTGGTCACCAAGATCCCGCGCTTCGCCTTCGAGAAGTACCCGGCCGCCGATGCCCGCCTGACCACCCGGGGTCGGAGCCGCATCTGACCACCTCGATGAAGTCGGTCGGCGAGGTCATGGCCATCGGCCGGACTTTCCAGGAGAGCATGCAGAAGGCTCTGCGCGGTCTGGAGACGGGCCTCTCGGGCTTTGACGAGATCGAGATCGATGGCGTGGCGGCCGCCGTGATCCGCACCCTGGGCCAGCCGACGCCGGACCGCATCCGCGTCATCGCCCAGGCCTTCCGCCACGGCCTGACTGTCGAGGAGGTCGCCTCGGCTTGCGCTTACGAGCCCTGGTTCCTGCGCCAGATCGCCGACATCGTGCGCGAGGAGGGCCATATCCGGGTCAAGGGTCTGCCCGCCGACGCCG
>CAXBPJ010000462.1:0-1941 GCA_963977325.1 uncultured Brevundimonas sp.
GGGTGGCCCCCAGGATCAGGCTGAGCGCGAACACGCCCCAGAAGGCCCAGACCGCCGTCCCGCCCGTGCCGATCAGGATGCCGATCAGGAACACCAGGGCCAGCCCCAGACCGATGTTGATCAGGTGCCGCGCGGGCAACAGGATCGGCGCGCCCGACATGTTGCCGTTCAGCTTGGCGAAAGCGATCACCGAGCCGGTGAAGGTGATGGCCCCGATGGCGACGCCGAGGCTGAGCTCGACGATCGACAGGGTCTTGATGCCGCCCGCGCCGTCGCCGATGCCGAAAGCCACCGGCGCATAGACGGCGCCGATCGCCACCAGACAGGCGGCCAGGCCGACCAGCGAGTGGAAGGCGGCGACCAGCTGGGGCATCTGGGTCATCTGCACCCGCCCGGCGATCAGGGCGCCCAGCCCCCCGCCGACCACAACCCCGCCGGCGATCAGCCCCAGCGTCAGCGGATCCAGCGCCCGGCTGGCGCCCAGGGTCAGCAGGGTCACCCCCACCGCCAGCGCCATGCCGATCATGCCAAGGGTGTTGCCGCGCCGGCTGGTCTCCGGGCTGGACAGACCCCTGAGGCTGAGGATGAACAGGACGCCCGCGACCAGATAGGCCAGGGCGGCGATGGATGCGGTCATTCGCGAAGCTCCCCCAAGAGCCGTTCGACCTGGGCCAGAAGGTCCGGCAGATCATTCCTGACGATGTGGACGACCTCGTCCATGCGCAGCTTCACATAGCCGTGGACCAAGATGTTGCGCAGGCTGATCGCTCGACGCAGGTCGGGAATGCTATCGGTCAGACCGGGATCGAGCTTCAGCGCCTGGGCGGCGGCTTCGCCCACGATCTGGACGGTGCGCAGGACGCTGTGCTCGCGAAAGCGTTCGGCCAGGATGGCGTCGGGCTCGAGGTCGCCGACAGCCGCCCGGGCCTCCCGACCGTAGTCGAGCACGTCCTGCAACAGTTCGGCGACGGTGCGGGTCATCAGAGCCTGACCAGATCCCGCGCCATCCAGGACCACCGATCCGGCGGGGCCATGTCGCGATCGACCAGATCGACGCGGCGGCCAAGCTCATCTTCGATCCGGGCCGCGAGACCCAGCAGGGCCCAGAGGTGGCCGGGGCGGCGCGGCTCGTACACCAGGTCCACGTCACTGTCGGGGCGGTCATCCCCACGCGCGGTGGAGCCGATCACGCCGACCAGTTCCACGCCGAGGTCTCGCGCCTCCTGCCGATGACGGCGCAGGACCTCCAGAACCATGTCCAGACGCGCGCTCATCCCCGGCCTCCGTCCTTGCCCGAGGTGCGGCCCAGGCGGACCAGGGCGGCCATGATGAATAGGGGTGAGATGACCACCAGGAACCAGTCGATCGGGGTCATGGCCCGGTCCATCAGGGCGATGCGGGCCAGCACGGCCGAGAACACCAGCACCATGCCGCAATCCTGGAACCGCAGCTTCTGGATCGGATGTTTCTCGCCGAACCAGCTGTAGAGCCACAGGCCGAAGCCCAGGCCGGTGACGGCCCAGGTGGTGGCGACGATGACCGGAAAGGACGAGGCGCTCGTCATGCCGGCGGCCGCTCCTTCTTGCGGTACATGGCCAGCATGCGGCGGGTGACCATGAAGCCGCCGAAGATATTGACGCTGGCCAGGGTCACGGCGGCGATCCCCGCCCCCTTGGCGATCCAGCCGCCCGGCCCGTCGCCGGCCACGGCCGCCGCCGCGATCAGCCCGCCGACGATGATCACCGAGGAGATGGCGTTGGTCACCGCCATCAGCGGCGTGTGCAACGCCGGCGTCACCGACCAGACGACATAGTAGCCGACAAAGATGGCCAGCACGAAGATGGCCAGGCGAAAGACGGTGGGATCGACGTGTTCCATGAGCCTAGCTTTCTCCCTCCCCTTCATGGGGAGGGATAGGCCGCATCAGCGGCCAGGGTGGGG
>CAXBPJ010000463.1:0-1938 GCA_963977325.1 uncultured Brevundimonas sp.
TCGGCCCATGCACTTACGGGGTCAATGCCCGGGCGGGGCGCGGGGTCGTCGTAGGCTCGATGACTGCCGGGCGCGATGTGATCGAGGACTGCGTCCATAACGGCGTCTCGCTGTGCCGCGACCTAGTGGCGCTCCTACGCGAGAACCTTGCCCGCCGCCGGGCAATTTCCTGTGGTAACCCTCGCCGCGCCGAGCACGAACATCTGAATTGGGGAAGCTGCACCGCAGCTCCCGCCAGAAGCCGACCGGCAGCATTGGGCGGCTAGCGAATTATCTTTCATTCGCTCGAAGATCGCCCGGGCGATGGGCTGACGGCTGCGCTTACCGCATCCCGCTCAGACGGATCCGCCACGTCGGCCAGCCAGTCGAGAAACACACCCAATCGCCGCAGCCCTGAGGCATGCGTCAGATAAAGCGCGCTGATGGCCAGAGGCGGGATGTCCAGCTGACCCGGAAACAGCTCGACCACGCGGCCCGATGCGATGTCGGCGTCGATCATGAAGTCCGAGAACCGCGCGATGCCCATGCCGCCCAGGACGAACTGCCGAACCGCCTCGCCATTCGCCGCCGTCACCGAGACGCGCGGAGAGACGGGGTCCGCCATGCCGTGAAACCGGAGAACGTTGATATGCGCAGGGGAGGAGAACCGCACCTGCTCCAACGTCGCCAGATCCGCAGGGCGCTCTGGATGCCCCGCCCGCGCAAGATAGTCCGGCGCGGCGACCAGACGCCACTCCGCCCGCCGGTCATGTCGACGTTCAGCCCGATCTCGGGGTATAGCGCGTGAAACTTCGCCAGACGCGGGGCGATGACATGCAGCACGAAGGGCACCGGCGCATTGATCCGCAGCGGTCCGCGCGGGGCGCGGGCGCCCGTGGCCAGATCCGACAGCGCCTCGGTCCGCCCCACGATCTCGCGCGCCGCCTCCAGCAGGTCGCGCCCCTCCGGCGTCAGTTCGATCCCACGGGTGGATCGACGCAGCAGCGTCACCTTCAGCCGCGCCTCCAGCCGCGTCACCGTCCGGCTGAGCGTCGAGGGCGCAGCCCCGAGCCGCCTGCCCGCCTCGGCGAACCCCCCGTCCTCGATCACCGCAATGAAGGCGGCGAGGTCCGCCGTCTGCGGCAGGTCGTGCGCCATACGCAAAAGCCCTTTGCAATGCCGGTCGTTCACGCAAAGACTGACAGATGGCATCTCTCCGGTCGAGTTCAATCCATCCGGAGATCCCCATGCCGCTGGCATTATGGGCGCTGACAATCAGCGCATTCGCCGTGGGCACGACCGAGTTCGTCATCGTCGGCCTGCTTCCCACCATCGCCGAAAGCCTCGGCGTGTCGCTTCCTTCGGCCGGCCTCCTGGTCAGCCTCTATGCCCTCGGCGTCACGATCGGCGCGCCCGTCCTGACGGCGCTGACCGGCCGGCTGCCGCGCCAGACGCTGCTCCTGGCGCTGATGGCGCTCTTCATCGCGGGCAACGTCTTCGCCGCGGTCGCCCCCGGCTATGGCAGCCTGATCGTGGCGCGCTTCCTGACCGGGCTTGCCCATGGGGTCTTCTTCGCCATCGCCTCGACCATCGCATCTGGCCTCGTCTCGCGCGAAAGGGAGAGTTCCGCCATCGCCATGGTCTTCCTCGGCCTGACAGTGGCCCTCGTGACTGGCGTGCCCCTGGGCACCTGGATCGGCCAGTCCTTCGGCTGGCAGGCGACCTTCCTCGGCGTCGTCCTTCTCGGCGTGATCGGCCTGATCGCCAGCGCCGTGCTGGTGCCGTCCGATCAGCCGCAGAGCGCCTCGCCCGGCCTTCGGGCACAGGCCCGCGTGCTCACTTCGCCGCGCCTGCTGCTGGTCTATCTGATCACCGCCCTGGGCTATGGCGGCAACTTCATCGCCTTCACCTATCTGGCGCCAATGCTGACCGACGTCACGGGCCTGTCGGCCGGCGCGG
>CAXBPJ010000464.1:0-1931 GCA_963977325.1 uncultured Brevundimonas sp.
CATCAGCCGGGGCGCCGCCTGTCCGGCCAGGGTCAATGCGCCGCCATAACGCACGTCCCCCACCAGCGGCCGCCCGATCGCCGCCATATGCGCCCTCAACTGATGCATCCGCCCGGTCAGCGGCCGTAGCTCGACCAGCGCCCCGTCGTCCGTCGCCGCCAGGGTGCGGAACAGGCTCTCCGAGGCCTGCGCCCCATCCGCGCCCGGCTCGACCACCCGCGAATAGGCCTCGCGGCCGATCTCCTCGCGACGCAGGGGCCGGTCGATCCGCCCCTCGCGCGGTTCGGGCGCGCGCTCGACCAGGGCCAGATAGGTCTTGCGCACCCGCCGCCCCTGCAAGGCCTTGCCCAGGAAGCCCGCCGCCGGCTTGGTCTTGGCCGCCAGGATGACCCCCGAGGTGTCCCGGTCCAGCCGATGGGCCAGCTCCGGCCGCTTGCCGTTCGACCGCGCGAAGGCCCACAGCAGGTCGTCCAGCGTATGGGCCTTGATGCGCCCGCCCTGGCTGGACAGGCCGCTGGGCTTGTTGAGGGCCAGGACATGGGCGTCCTCATGGACGACCCACGACCTCACGGCGGCGACTTCGGCGTCGGACAGGGCGATCGGCTGGCGGCTCACGCCCCCTGCCTAGCGCAGAACACCCCGTTTCTTCATCATCCAGGAGTACCAGAGGAAGAACAGCGCCCCGGCCAGGATCACGAACTGCATGTAGATGGCCGATCCCATCACCTCGGCCCCGTTCGACAGCCCGAAGGCGTAGATCAGGCTGACGATCAGCCCCGCCATCGACAGGGCGAAGGCGTGAAAGGCGTAGCGCGAGCGCAGCAGCAGCAGGATGCTGCCCGCCACCGCGCCCCAGATGCCCAGAACCCAGGGCACGTACATCCAGCTCGGCATGGCGTCGTAATAGGCGATCTGGGCGTCGGTCATGCCCATCGAGCGGAAATAGGCCTCGCCCTGCGTCACGCTCATGGTGAAGTCGTAGCCGCCGAAGCCATTCCACAGCACGGCGATGATCCCCACCACCCACAGGTGCCAGGGCGTGCGCACCGTCATCGGCGTATTGGTCGTGGTCATGCATCCCTCCCCAGGTTTGAGCACGGAGGGGAGCTAAGACCTCATCAGCCAAGCGTGGCAATAGGTCGCGTGCGTACGTGTCAGCGCGAGATCAGGATGCCCAGGATCACGCCGACGCCGAGCGCCCAGATCGTCGATTCCAGAGGATGCTCGCGGATGTGCGCCTCGGTCCGTCCGGCCCGCTCGCGCGCCCATTCGCGGCCGTGCCGCAGGTCCTCTCGCACACTGTCGCGCACGCCGGGGCGGCCATAGGTCGGGGGCTCAAGCGGCGCGACGCCGGAGCCGTTCAGGTCGTCGATGTCTTCGGGGCTGATGGCGGCGGGGTCAATGTTGCTCATGGCGCGGCTCCTCGAATGGCGCAGGGGGTCGAGGGCGAAACCCGGTGACCGCGCGCCGGGTCCGGCGGAACGCGGGTCGCACGTCGCTGCGAACGATCGAGCGGCTCGGCGCGTTCTCCTCGCACCACAAGGAGAACGCCCATGAACTATATCGAGCCCACGCCGGCCGGCGTCCCTCAGCCTGAGATCAAGCCCGGCGGCCCTGCCGGCCAACCCGAAATCCAGCCGGCCGAAACGCCCGAAGAATTGCCTCAACCCGTACCGGGTGGTGGCGATCCGGGCGACTCCCGCCCCCATGACAGCGACGCCTGAGGCGTGGCGCCGCGCGGTCGAAGCCGCGCGGAACCTTCGCCCGTACATAGGGTTCAAATCCCCAACACCGCCCCGCTCAAACCTGTAGGGAATCAGTAGAATGGCCCAGTCGACGCCCCCTCGTCCCAACGGCGCCTCCAAGCGCGGTTTCGCCTCCATGGACCCCGAGCGACAGCGCGAGATCGCCCGTAAGGGCGGCGCCAGCGT
>CAXBPJ010000465.1:0-1930 GCA_963977325.1 uncultured Brevundimonas sp.
CCTGCTCCAGCCGGTCGGCCGCGATGCCGACGCCGGTGTCCTGAACCTCAAAGGTCAGGCGGCCGTGATCGTCCGTAGTCAGGACGCGCACAACGATCTCGCCCTCGTGGGTGAATTTCACGGCGTTGGACAGGAGGTTGAACAGGATCTGCTGCAGCCGCAGCGGATCGGTGCGGATGGTTTCCGGCGCCTCCGGGTCGACCTCGATGGTCAGGCGGACGCCCTTGCCGTTGGCCTTGGGTTCCCACAGCCGGCCCAAGGCCGCGCTCTTGGTACGGAGCGCCATGTCGGCGGCCTCCAGCTCCATCTTGCCGGCCTCGATCTTGGAGAAGTCGAGCACGTCGTTGAGCAGCCCCACCAGCACGTCGCCGGCGTCCAGCAGCATGCCGACATGCTCCTTCTGGTCTGGGGTGAGGCGGGTTCGGCGCAGCAGGTTGGCGGCCGAGATCACCGCGTTCATGGGCGTGCGGATCTCATGGCTGATGACGGCCAGGAAGTCTGACTTGGCCGCATTGGCGGTTTCGGCGCGGGCGCGCAGCGTGTCGGCTTCGGCGCGGGCCGCCTCCAGATGCCGGGTCTGGCTGACCATGCGCCGGACCGAGGCGACGAGGTGGGCCAGATAGAGCAGGCCGCCGATCATGATCAGCAGGCCGCGCGGCTCGCTCTCGGCGATGGCGCTGATCACAGGCAGGCCCAGGAAATAGAGCCCCGGCGGGACAGAGCCCGCGAGCAATAGGCCCCGATCCGAATTCATGTGGTAGCTGACGTGGAGCAGGCTGCCCGAAACCTGGATCAGACCGAAGATCTGACCGGCGGGTCCGCCCTCGAACCACAGGTAGATGGCCAGGCCGGAGTAGATCACCGCGTTGATCGTCATGCCGGCGATCGGGAGCACGGCGCGCCAGCCCCGCCCTTCCAATGTCGGATCACGCCGGAACGGCCGGAACACCCACCAGTCCAGGCCTTGCCCCAGAAACACCAGGGCGAACCAGATCATCGGAATAGGGCCTGGGGCCAGGAACCAGGCAGTGACGCCGATGAACACCGCCAGCAACAGGCGGGTCGGCATTTCCCGGGTGCGCCCGGCGGCGATGACGCCGTAGGCGCCGGCGGCTGGTTGAGCCATGCGTTTCTCCCCAACTTCCGGGTATCAGCGAAACGCAAACGAACTCTTTCCGATCGGTCACGGTCCCGGCTAAGGGAACGGCGACGCCCGGGCGGGCGTTAGCCCGAGGTTACGGGGGAGACCTGATCATGAAGCACCACCTGACCGCCCTGGCCGTGCTGGCGTTCGCGGCCTCGGCCGCCGCCTGCGACGACGGCGTCGATTACGACGACGCGCCGCCTCCGCCGCCGCCCGCGGTCGAGGAGCCCATTGCTCCCTCGGCCGAGGATGTCGCCGCCGAGGCCGCCGCCGAGGCGCCCGCCCCCTCCCCTCCCGTCGACGCCCTGCCGCCGGACGAGCGTTCCTCGGAAGAAACCGTACAGCCCGAGAGCGAAACCCTGTTCTACTGATGCCGCGGTGGACGCCGGGGGGCGTGTGGGAAGCGTGATTTGAGAGTTTCGTCCTGGCTGCCCGCGCTCGGCGCCCTGGCTCTGGCGATGCCGGCGACGGCCGTGGCCGAGCCTCGCGCCCAGGTGCGGGGCGAGATGGACGACGCCCTGCGCGAGCAGATCCAGACCGCCATCGGCGAGGTCGACGCCGCCATCGAGAACCGCTTCCAGGCCCGCCGCCGCGCCCAGCAGGCGGCGGAGTCGGCCGAGGCCCTGCTGCGCTCGGAGGGCTATTATCAGTCCCTGATCGAGGATGTGATCGAGGGCGAGAACCCGCCCCAGGCCATCGTCGACATCACGCCCGGCCCCCGCTTCACCCTGGACGAACCCCAGGTGCTGTGGATCGAGACACCGCCCGATCCCGCAATCGGCGCCG
>CAXBPJ010000466.1:0-1929 GCA_963977325.1 uncultured Brevundimonas sp.
CTGGATCGAGGCGCGAATCCACCACATGGCGTAGGTGGCCAGGCGGAAGCCTTTGTCTGGGTCGAATTTCTTGACGGCCTGCATGAGGCCGACATTGCCCTCGGAGATGACTTCGCCGATCGGCAGACCGTAGCCGCGATAACCCATGGCGATCTTGGCCACCAGGCGCAGGTGCGAGGTGACGAGCCTATGCGCGGCCTCCGGATCCTCATGCTCGGACCACCGCTTGGCCAGCATGAACTCCTCGTCCTTGGTCAGCATCGGAAACTTGCGGATTTCCGTGAGATAGCGCGACAGTCCCTGTTCCGGCGACATGATCGCGAGCGTCTTGTTGGCCATGGGCCTTGGTCCCTCCGATAAACGAGCGGGCTTGGCGGAAACGGCCACGCGCTTGTGCGCCGGCTCCTTCGCCCCTCAACCACACACCTATGGATCGGTTGCGCCGATTGTTAGGCGCACTTTGTCACGGTGATGGGCGACCGTGACTTTCCGGCCTCAGGGTCTAGCCCCGGACCGGCGATGGCGATCGTATAGCAGAGGGTGGGTCTTTTATCAAGACTTAGTAACCGAGCCGGCTGCGGATCGCAGCGCGGGCGGCGTTGTAGGCGGCGACGTCGCCATCGTGTTTTTCCGGGTGAAGGTTCTGGAGGGCGCGGATGTCGTGGGCGGCCGCTGCGTCTCGGCTGGCCGCAGCAGGCAGCCCCTCGGCGGCGAGAAAGGCGTCGACGGCATCGGCATCCTGCCGGTCGGGATTGGGCGTGTCGGGAAGGTCACCGGAGCGTCCCGAGGCCCAATGGATGGCTGCGATGATCTGATCCCGGAAGCGCGGATCGTCCCAGGTCGAGGGGGTGTGGCCCAGGTTGGTGTAGAATAGTCGTCCCCGGCCGATCCGCTTCACCCATGTCACGGGAACGGGGTAGGGCCTGCGCAGCGGGCCGGCGCTCATGTCGAGGCTCTGCAGCACCCGAACCGAGGCGGGCTCGAAACCGGCATACTGGTAGATTTCCTCGGCGTAGTCGATCCCGTCTCGCCACATCGATGCCAGCGCGTGGTCGGGCTCCAGATTGGTCAGGCGGATCGGCGTGCCTTCCAGCCAAGGGTGGCCGTCGAACTGACCGCCGAGAAACCGGGTCCAAGCTTCTCGGCCGCCCTCGAAATCGAGCTGGGTGTCGGCGGCCGAGTGGATGCCGACGACACCGAGGCGGCCGTTCTCCATACGGGCGACCAAGACATCCCAGGTGGTGCGGTCGATGGGAAGGGCGCCGGTGGTGGAGACGACCAGGACGTCTATCTCGTGGAGCCGTTCCGCGGTCAGGTCACGAGCGTCCTGGGTCAGATCGACAGCGAAGCCGCCGTCGCGGCCCATCTGCTGCAGGGCAATCTCGGACGGAGCGAGGCCGCTGGCGGCGACGTCGTCGTCGGCGCGGCGAACCGTTTCGTGCACGAAGCCCACCGATTGCGACAGGTAAAGGACGCGGATCGGCGTGTCGGGCGCGGACGGCGCCGAGGCGCAGGCGGCGAGGGTCAGGCCGAGCAGGCCGAGAACAATGGCGCGAAACATGCCGCATTAGGCCGCGCGATGGGGCGGCTGGTCAAACGGTCAAAGTCCGAGGATGCCGCGATAGGTCGGATGCACCACATCGGCGTAATCCGGGTGTTTCTGCAGATAGCCGGCGAAAAAAGGACAAACGGGTAAGACCTTGAGTTCGCGCGCCAGGGCGTCATCCAGAACATGGATCGCGAGCCGTTTGGCGAAGCCCCGTCCCTCCAACGCTTGCGGCACCAGGGTTTCGGTGATCATCAGGTTCTCGCCGGTGAGATTGTAGGTAACCACAGCCTCGGCGCCGTCCACATCGAGGACGTAGCGCTTGCCGTCGACGCGTTGCGGATGTCGGGATCGAGCATCGCGTGCTCCGTCAGAGTTCGGCC
>CAXBPJ010000467.1:0-1923 GCA_963977325.1 uncultured Brevundimonas sp.
GTCTGTGGCGGGCGATCCGTACAAGGAGTTGGGGGTCTCGAAGGGCGCGAGCGCCGATGAGATCAAGAAGGCGTTCAGGAAGCTCGCCAAGGATCTGCACCCCGACAAGAATCCCGGAGACGCCAAGGCCGAGGAGCGGTTCAAGCGGATAACCGCCGCCTTTGATCTGCTGGGAGACGCCGAGAAGCGCAAGAAGTACGACCGGGGCGAGATCGACGCCGACGGGCGCGAGCAGTTCAGGGGCTATCCGGGCGGCGGCGCCTATGCCGGAGGACGGCCGGGCGGGTTCGGCCAGCGCGGCAACGCCCAGTTCGAGGACATCGATCTGGACGAGTTGTTCGGCATGTTCGGCGGACGGGGGCGTGAGCGGGGCCCGCGCGACTTCACCAGCAAGGGCCAGGACGTGCGGGCGACCCTGGAGGTCAGCCTGGAGGAGGCGATCACGGGGGCGACGCGACGCATCCAGTTCTCGGACGGGCGGATGCTGGACGTGACCATTCCGAAGGGTGCGGCTGACGGCAGGTGCTTCGCCTCAAGGGGCAGGGAGCGCCGGGTCGGAACGGGCCAGCGGGCGACGCTCTGATCGAGCTGTCGATCGCGCCGCATCCGGTATGGAAGCGCGAGGGGGCGGACCTGAGCATGGATCTGCCGGTGTCGGTTCCGGACGCGGTGCTGGGGGCCAAGGTGCCGTTGAGGACGCCGGAGGGGACGGTCAGCATGACCATCCCCAAGGGCTCGAACTCGGGCACCGTGTTGCGGCTGAAGGGGCGGGGGGCGTTCGCGGGAGGGCGGCGGGGTGACCTGAAGGCGCGGATCGTCGTGACCTTGCCGGACGAGGTGGACGCCGATCTGGTCAAACTGGCCGAGGACTGGCGAGCCAGGCGGCCCTATCGGCCAGGCGGCTGAGGACATGGACAGGCCTTCGGTGAGGCCCGCGCGGCCGTGGTTCAGTTCGGGGCCGACGGCCAAGCGGCCGGGCTGGAGCCGCGAGGCGATCCGCACCGATCTCAGCGGGCGCGGCATCCGGGCGCCGGAGGTGGTGGAGCGGTTCGCCCAGGCGCTGAGGCTGACACGGGCGGTGCTGAAGCCGCCCCAGGACCATGTGATGCTGGGCGCGCGGCGGTGCCAAGTCCTGGCCTATGAGAATTTCGGTCGGGTGTGGGCGACGGATGTGCGCGATCACCTGGGGATCCAGCCGGAGGTGCTGGAGGCGGAGTGGGGCGCGCTGCCGCATTTGAGCCGGGTGGATCCCAAGGCCGATGTGGTGTTTCCGTGGAACGGCACGACCTCGGGCGTCCGCATGCCGAATGGCGATTGGATATCGGCGGATCGGGATGGGCTGACGATCTGCGACGCCACCTCGGCGGCCTTCGCCATGCCGCTGGAGTGGGCCAGGCTGGATGTCGTCACCTTCAGCTTCCAGAAGGCGCTGGGCGGCGAGGCCGGGATCGGGGTGATGGTGCTGTCGCCGCGCGCCGTGGAGCGGCTGGACACGCACCGGGCGCTGTGGCCGATCCCCAAGGTGTTGCGCATCCAGGACGGCGAGGGGTTCGACCGGGCGCTGGCCAAGGGATCAATGATCAACACCTTTTCGGTGGCGGTCATCGAGGACTGGATCGACGCCCTGGAGTGGGCAGAGAGCGTCGGCGGGGTGGACGAGTTGATCGCGCGGACCGACCGAAACTTCGCGGCCCTGGCGGCCTGGGTCGAGCGGACGGCTTGGGTGGATTTCTTGGCGGCCGACCCGGCGACGCGATCGACCACGTCGGTGTGTCTGAAGATCGTCGACGAGCGGGTCACGGCCCTGGACGATGAGGCGCGGCAGGCGTTCGTGTGGCGGATGAAGGCGCTGCTGGAGGCCGAAGGGGCGGCCTTCGACATCGAGAGCCACCGCAACGCGCCGGCGGGCCTGAGGCTGTGGTG
>CAXBPJ010000468.1:0-1922 GCA_963977325.1 uncultured Brevundimonas sp.
CGCCGAGGACGGCGGCGATCCGGCCAAGGCGGCCGACCACCTGAACCTCTATGCCGAGGAAGGCGACGGCCCGTGGTCGGGAGAGCCCGGCGAACAGGGCGCGGTGGTGTTCGGCCGGACGCGCCGCGCGGTAGCCGAGCGCATCGTGCTGGAAGAGGCTCTGGTCCGGTCGCTCGACGCCCGCCGCCTCGGCGAACGCGCCGCCACCTTCAACGGCATGTTCGATAAGCCGGCCGTGTTCCGCCGCAAGGACAAGTCGACCACCATCCGCGGCCCGCTCGACCTCATGGCGGCGGTGCTTGAGGCCGGCCGCAAAGGTCTGTCGATCCAGCGCTACAAGGGTCTGGGCGAGATGAACCCCGAACAGCTGTGGGAGACCACGCTGGACGCCGAGGCGCGCACCCTGCTCAAGGTCCGCATCGACCACGCCGACGACGCCGACGACCTGTTCTCCAAACTGATGGGCGACGTGGTCGAGCCGCGCCGCGAGTTCATCCAGGAGAACGCGCTGGACGCCGCCGTCGACGTCTGAGGGGTTGAACCGTGCTAGGAGGGCGGGGATGAACGACAAGCCCGAGAGCCCTCCCCCGTCGTCCGCCACCGCCAATCTCAAGGCGGCGCTGGCGCGAAAGGCCGCGGCCGGACCGGCCCATGCGTCGATCGACGGCGGCCGCGAGGGCGAGCGTCAGGCCGCCGCCGCCTCGGCCGCCCGGTCCAATCCGGCGGCCAGGCGCCTGTCCAAGCGGGGCTGACCGCGTCTCTGGCCAGGGCCGTCGCTAGCGCGTGGCCATGAACCCAGCCAGGGTCGGATAGCCCTCCTCCGTATCCGCTTCGCCGCACGCCAGTTGCTTGGCGGCCGGGGCGATGCCCCCAACGGGCACGTCCTCCCACGCGGCCTCGGGGTCCTCGAACGGCGCGTCCTCGGCGCCGTCGGCCAGAATGTCGACCGAGCGCACAATCCGGTATTCGGCCGCGCCGCAGCGGACCTCATAGGTGTCGAGCATATGGCTCTGGTCGCCGGCGTCCTCGGCCTCCAGAGGCACCGCCGCGACATTGACGCGGGTCACGCCGCCGGACTCCGTCTTGGCGCCGATGTTGATGAAATAGGCGCGAGTGGCGCTGGACGCGATCCGTCGCCAGTTGTCGGCCGTCGGCGCGGTAGCCGGCGACGTGGTCTCGACGGCTTGGCCGGCGTCCTGAAACGCGGCCAACAGTAGCAAGGCGGTAAGCGTCATCCCTTCCTCCCCAGCAATGGTGACGTCCCCCAGTCTTCCCCCATCACGCGCCGATGACAAGTCGTCGCATCACACCGATCCGCCCTGAACTCGCCACGCGGTTCGCGCGTCTGGGATGCATGCGCTTTTCCCTTCTCGCCGCCGCCCTCCTAGCCCTCGTGCCGATCGGCTGCGACGCGCCCCCCGTGGCCGGCGCCGAGGCCCGGACCGTGACCAGCACAGGCCTAGACCCGGCCCTGATCGCCACGGCGGTCGAGGAGGCCGACGGCCTGCCGCGCCTCAACAGCCTGATCGTCGCCCGCGACGGCGAGGTGCTGGTGGAGCGCGTGTTCCGGGGGCCCGATCTCGACACCCCCGTTAACATCAAGTCGGCCTCCAAGTCGGTGCTGGCCGCCGTCGCCGGCGCCGCGATCGGCCAGGGCCTGCTGCCGGGGGTCGAGGCGCCGATCTCGACCTGGCTGGCCGACGACTTCCCCGCCAACCCGGACCCGCGTCTGAACACGCTCACGGTCGAGAATCTCCTGACCATGCAGGCGGGTCTTGGCTCGACCTCGGGCCGCAACTATGGGGCCTGGGTGTCGGGGCGCGATTGGGTCGGCTTCGCCCTGGCCCAGCCGTTCGAGGCCGAACCGGGCGGTCGGATGGTCTATTCGACCGGAACCTCGCATATCCTGTCGGCGCTACTGA
>CAXBPJ010000469.1:0-1919 GCA_963977325.1 uncultured Brevundimonas sp.
CGCGCCGGTGCTGGTGTTCGCCCTGATCTTCAACCTGGCGACGGGTTTGGTGGCGCGGGTCATGCCGCAGTTCCAGGTCTTCTTCGCCTCGGCGCCGCTGAGCGTGCTGCTCGGCCTGTCGGTGTTCGCCCTGTCGCTGGGCGTGGTGGGCACGGTCTTCATCGACCGCTACCGCGCTCTGGCGCAGCAGTTCGCGGGAGGGGCCGGTGGCTGATACGCCCGATCCCGAATCCAAGACAGAAGAGGCGACCCCGCGAAAACTCGACGAGGCGCGGAAGAAGGGCGACGTCGCCCGCACGCCAGACCTGCCCAGCTGGCTGGCGCTGCTGTTCGGCTCGGCCGTGCTGCTCTACGGCGGCGGCCTGTTCGCGACTCAGCTGGCCGAGAGTCTGGTTCCCTTCATCGCCAGCCCGCATGAGATGGTCGGCGCCTTTCACGCCGGCGGCGGGGTTGAGATCGGCGCGCGGGCCATCTGGGGGACCATTCCGCTGCTGGGCGCCGTCGCCATCGCCACCATCCTGGGCGGCGCGGGCGGCAATCTGGCTCAGTCCGGCATGATCTTCTCGGCCGAGAAGATGAAGCCCAAATGGTCCAAGGTGAACCCGATGGAAGGGTTCAAGCGCATCTTCGGCCCCGACGGCCTGGTGCAGTTCCTCAAGACTTTCCTGAAGCTTCTGGCGACCGGCCTGATCTGCTGGCTGGTGCTTAAGCCGCATGTCCGCGAGATCGAGGCCCTGGCGGCCATGAGCCCGGCGGCCATCCTGCCCTTCGCCCGCGACCTGGCGCTGGCGCTGATGATCAGCATGCTGGTCTTCCTGGGCTTTACCGCCGCCGCCGACCTGATGTGGCAGAAGTTCCAGTTCGCCAAGCGCATGCGCATGACCAAGGAAGAGCTGAAGGAGGACTACAAACAGGCCGAGGGCGACCCCCATGTGAAGGCCAAGCTGAAGCAGATCCGCAGCCAGCGCAGCCGCCAGCGCATGATGCAGGCGGTCCCCGACGCCACCGTCATCGTCACCAACCCGACCCACTATTCCGTCGCCTTGCGCTATGAGCCGGACAAGGGCGACGGCGCCCCCGTCTGCGTGGCCAAGGGCGTCGACGCCCTGGCCCTGCGCATCCGCGAGGTGGCGCGCGAGCACGATGTGCCGGTGGTCGAGAACGTGCCCCTGGCCCGCGCCCTCTACGCCAAGGTCGAGGTTGACGCCGTCATCCCGCGCGAGCATTTCGAAGCCGCCGCCCGCGTCATCGGCTTCGTCATGAACCGGCGGCGGCGCCGCTAGATGGCCAAGGTCCGTCTCCCCGGCGAAGGCCGGGGCCCAGGACCGCGAGTGTCGGGGCTTGACCCCCTGGGCCCCGGCCTTCGCCGGAGAGACGGGGAGAGAGGCCCCGCCGCCACATAAAGGCGTATGCTGACCGCTGCGAATCGGCGCAGCGAGGCAGGATGGCGGCGCGAAAGAGCACAGCCCCCCGGATCGATCCCTGGCTGATCGCGGCCATGATCGCGGCCGCCGTGGCGGTGGCCCTGGCCGCCTGGCCGGCGTTCCAGGCGGACCCCATGTCGGCTCCGGGCCTGATCCTGATCGCCACCCTGACCATCATCGCCGGCATCGCCGTCTTCGGCTTCGGCCGCGCCGAGGCCCAGCTGGCCCAGGACCAGGCCGATTCCGACGCCGTCGTCGCCCTGCTGGACGCCATCGCCGAGCCCGCCGCCCTGGTCTGGAAGGGCGGCAAGGTTCTGGCCTTCAACGCCGCCTGGGCCGAGGCCGGCGGAGCGCAGGCCACCTTGCCGCCATCGCGGTCCGCGTCCGCCGTCTATATGGCCTTCGCCCAGGCGCGGGGCGGGCAGCCGGCCCGCGCCATCCTGAGCCTGGGGGAGCGCGAACTGGAGGTTCTGATCGGCTCGGTCGGCGACGGGC
>CAXBPJ010000470.1:0-1918 GCA_963977325.1 uncultured Brevundimonas sp.
GATCGCCCAAATTACTGGGTCCCCGCCTTCGCGGGGATGAGCGGCACTGAGGACGGAGTCTACCGCATCCCCATCGGCGCGATCAGGCCCTTGTCCGCCGCCGGCGCCGCGTCGCCCAGTTCGAAGGCGCGCTCATAGTCGTTGATGCGGTTCTTCACCACACCCATACGCCTCAGACCCAGAGACGCCCCCCACAGCATGGCCCGCGCCGCCATCGGCGCGCGGTCCGCCGGCGCCACCGGGAACTTCCAGCGCCGCAGCACGCCGTTAGCGTAGTGCGCCCCATTGGTCATCCGCGACGTCCAGGTCTGGTAGTCGCAGGACAGCGAGGCGTTGAAGCTGCCCAGGTTTTCGATCCGGTGCGGCGCGTGCAGGGGCCAGGCGATGGCCATGCCGGGCTTCAGGTCGAACACCTGGGCGTTGGCGTCCATGTCGCGGCGATAGGGCAGGTCCTCGGTCTGCTGCTCCAGGACGATGTTCTCCATCACCTCGGTCGGCATGTGCGCCTCATCGACCGGATAGACCCACATCCGCTTCTCGCCGCGCAGGTGGAACAGGGTCACCCCCGGCGGGTCGGCGTGGAAGGGCACCTTGGCCTGCGGCGCCGACAAAATCAGCTGACCCGTCACATCGATCGGCCGGAAGCCCGGCACGTCGGCGCCCAGCTCGGCGAACATCTGGCGCATGACCGCGCCCAACTCCGGATAATGATCCTGGATGCGCCGCATCTGGATCCACACCCGCCCGGCCTTGACCGCCTCCAGCAACTGGTCGCCGCCGCGCCGGCCCTTGGCGCCGGTCTGCAGCATGGCCTGATCATTGTCGTCGTAGTGGAAGACGTTGATGTCGAACAGTTCGGCCGGGTGGCGCTCCAGCTGGCGCGCCAGGGCCTCGTCCTCGAACAGGCCGGTCTCGATCAGACGGTGCGCATAGGTCATCGGCGCCCGACCGAAGTCGCGGCGCTGGTCGGCGGTGAATTCCGGGATCAGGCGATCGGCGGTCATGCGGCGGCTCCGGCGGTGGATTTCCGGGCGGCCGCGACGGCGGCCCGGGCGGCGCCCGCCCACCAGTCGGCGGGCCGCGTCTCGCAGGCGTTGATGATGTCTAGGCGCCGACCGACGCTCTGACCCAGCCGACGCAGCGGCGCGGGACCGACCTCCCCCACCCAGCGCGCGGCCGAGGGCAGCAGCCCCGGCGAACCGCCCATAACCGTCCCTTCAAGGACCGTGCCGACGCTCTGCGCCAGGGTGGACTTGTAGCCCTCCTCCCCGCAGCCGAAGTCGACCCGCGCGTAGCCGGCGTCGGCGGCCTTCTCCATCTCCATCCAGGTCAGCAGCATGCCGGGACCGAACTTGGAGAAGGCGACATCATAGGTCGGAAACCACAGGTGCAGGGTGCGGCCGTCGTCCAGCGACGCCTCGGCGGCGGCGATCTCTCCGGTCGCGGTCCTCAGCGAGGCGACCCGCAGGCCATAGGCCGGATCGGCCGCGCGCATCGCCATCAGGCGATGCAGCAGGTCGGCAGTCCAGCCGCAGGCGAAGACGTCGTGGCGGCGCGTGCGACGGTATTGGTCGCGCTTGAGGCCGATAATCCAGTCCAACACGGCCGGATCCGGGTCGTCCCAGACCAGCCGCGCCTCCCCGTGCTCCCGCTCGAACCCCCGACGCATGCGACGCAGGTTCTTGAAGAACTTGTGGTTCACCCCGTTCAGCCAGGCGTTCAGAGTCTCGGAGCCGCCGGTGACATTGGTCGCCATCCGCTCGCGCGCGACCAGACCCTCGCCATCCGCCGCCGACATCCAGCCGCCGAAGCGCAGCTGACCGTCCAGCAACCGCGCCACCATCCGAGCGTCCAGACCCGCGTCCGGCGCGGCGATCACGCCGTGATAGTCGCTCATCGGCGCCGCCAGCGGCTGGAT
>CAXBPJ010000471.1:0-1910 GCA_963977325.1 uncultured Brevundimonas sp.
AGGAGCATCTCAAGTGGCAGGAGGACATGGACCGTCTGCGCCACCAGGCCGAGGTCGTCATCGGCAAGCAGCGCCACGGCCCCATCGGCATCGTCAAACTCAGCTTCGACGAGGACACCACCCGCTTCGGCAACCTGGCCCGAGAGGGCCGCTTCGACCGCGGCTACGACTGACGGCGGTCAGCTTTCGGTGATCGGGGGCGGCGCCACCACCGTGCGCGGGCCGCGGCGTTCCTCCACCTCCCCCGCGGCTTCCTCGGCCATCAACCGGCGGAGTTCGGCCTGAATCTCCTGGCGACGCTCGGCGTCGAACACCCGAACCCTGGCGCCATCCAGACCGGGCGAGGCCGTCAGCTCGGTTTCGGTCGCGAAGATGTAGTGAGCGTTGTAGAGGCCGGTGACCGGCCGTTCCTCGATCATCCGCAGCCCCTCGATCCGGACCGCGCAGGTCTCCAGATTGGGGATGTTGCGGACCACGGCCTGAACCCGCGGCTCGCCATCCACAACGTCAAGAACCCGCCAGCAGACATTGGCGGCCGGCTGGACGGCTTCAGGCTCTGCGGAACAGGCTCCGACAGCCAGGATCGCCAGCGTCAGGATCCTCATCGTCGCGCTCCTCTACAGGTCGAGCGCAGCCTCCCATTCCCGGCCCACCGGAGCAAGGTCGGTCAGCGATGCCGCCAGCCGGCCTTGTCGATGGCCACCGCCGAGCCTTCATGGGTGACGCCGACCCCCTGGCCGGCGGTGACCCGGCCAATCGCGGTGACCGGAATCAGCAGCCGCTCGGCCTCGCGGCGCACGGCCTCCTCCGAACCGGGGCGGATGGTGAAGGCGATCTCATAGTCGTCGCCGCCCGTGGCCAGCTCGACCAGGGCCGACATCGGATCGACCCGTCCGTCCAGCCAGGCCGCCCCGGCGGTCGACAGGGGCAGGCGCTCCAGCGCGATCTCGATCCGCACGCCGCTGGCGCGGCCGATATGGCCCAGGTCGGCGACCAGCCCGTCCGAGACATCCAGCGACGCCGTGGCGTGAGCCAGAATCAGCGGCGCGGCCTCGATCGGCGGCTCCGGCACGCGGTAGCGCGTGATCAGCGTCTTCAGCCGATCGCCCTCCAGGCCGACGCCGCCCCGCAGCGCCTTCAGCCCCAGCACGCCGTCGCCGATCTGGCCGGTGACCATGACGACGTCGCCGGGCCTGGCCCCCGCCCGCGACGGCACGCGGCCTTTCGGCGCCCAGCCCATAAGCGTCATGGAAAAACTCGCCGGCCCCGGCGTGGCCACGGTGTCGCCGCCCAGCAGCGCGATCCCGTAGCGCGCCTGATCAACCGCCAGCCCTTCCACGAAGGCCTCGCGCGCCGCCTGGCCGCAGGTTTCGGACCAATGGCAAGCCAGCAGATAGCCGAACGGCTCGGCGCCCTTGGCGGCCAGGTCCGAGAGGTTCACCCGCACCAGCTTCCTGGCCACGGTGTCGAACGGGTCCTCGGGCAGGAAGTGGACGCCTTCTACGATGGCGTCCTTGGTCACGACCAGATCGAAGCCCGGCCGGGTCGGCATAACGGCGACGTCATCGGCCAGGCCTCGCGCCCACTCCGGATGCGCCAGTCGGCGGAACAGGGCGATGGTGTCGAACTCGTCGACGGGCTCAGCGGCCCCCTCCCCGATCACGCGCCTCAGCCCCGGGCGTCGCGCGCCACCCCGTCCAGGGCGGCGTTGACGAACTTGGCCTCGGCCGGATCGAAGAAGGCCTTGGCCAGCTCGACATACTCGTCGATCACCACCTCGCGCGGCACGTCCGGCCGGTGCGCCAGCTCCCACGCTCCACAGCGCAGCAGCGCCCGCAGGGTGGCGTCCAGCCGCTCCAGCCGCCAGTTGGAGGCCAGCCGCGCGGTGATCTTGCCGTCCAGGTCACGCT
>CAXBPJ010000472.1:0-1904 GCA_963977325.1 uncultured Brevundimonas sp.
CTTCCGCGACATGGGCCTGCCCTACCTCAAGGTCATGGGTCAGAAGGGCTGGCACGGCGTGGCCATCGCCTCGCGCCACCCGATCGAGGATGCGCCTGACACCAAGGCCTGCCGCGAGGGCCATGCCCGTTGTGTTTCGGGCGTCATCAAGGGCGTCGAGATCCAGAACTTCTACATCCCGGCCGGCGGCGACGTGGCCGATCGGGCGCTGAATCCCAAGTTCGATCACAAGCTGGATTTCTACGAAGCCCTGACCCGGGAGTTCTCGGCGCGGGATCCGTGCCGTCCCCTGCTGTTGGCCGGGGACTTCAACATCGCGCCTGGCGAGCACGATGTGTGGAACCACCGGCATATGTCCAAGATCGTCAGCCACACGCCGATCGAGGTCGAGACGCTAAAGAGGCTTCAGGCGTCCTTGGGTTTCGTCGATGTGGTGCGCGAGGCCATCCCCGAGCCCGAGAAGCTCTTCTCCTGGTGGAGCTATCGCGCGCTGGATTTCCGCAAGTCGAATCGGGGCCTCCGGCTGGATCATCTCTGGGCCTCGCCCGGCCTGCATAAAGCTGTCGTCCAGAAGACCGCGCGGGTGCACGACGACGTACGCGATTGGGAGCGCCCCTCCGATCACGCCCCGGTCACGGTCGATCTGGCGGTCTGACCGCTCTCAGGGCTGCCAACCCGTCGGCGCGGGCGCGGCGGCCTCGTCGTCGACAAGCTCGCCCCGCGTGCGTCGCACCTCGGCCCAGGCGGCGCGGAGCAGCTCCTTGACCCCCTCGCCCGACACGCCCGACACCAGGTAGGGCCGACGTCCGGCGGCGGCTTCCAGTTCGGCGGCCTTGTCCTCGCGGGCCTCCTCGGTCAGGGCGTCGATCTTGTTCAAAGCCAGGATTTCCGTCTTTTCGGCCAGTCCCTCGCCATAGGCCTCCAATTCCCGACGGATGATCCGGTAGGCCTTGGCCACATCGTCCTGAGTCCCGTCGATCAGATGGATGAGGCTGGCGGTCCGCTCGACATGGCCCAGGAAGCGCGTCCCGATCCCGGCGCCTTCATGCGCGCCCTCGATCAGCCCTGGGATGTCGGCGATGACGAACCGCTCGGTGGCGGACAGGTCCACCACGCCGAGATTGGGCGCCAGGGTGGTGAAGGGATAGTCGGCGATCTTGGGCCGCGCCGCCGAAGCCGCCGCCAAGAAGGTCGACTTGCCGGCGTTGGGCAGACCGGCCAGGCCGATGTCGGCGATCAGCTTCAGCCGCAGCCAGATCCACTTCTCCTGACCTTCCTGGCCCGGGTTGGCGTGTTTCGGGGCCTGATTGACCGGACCCTTGAAGCGGGTGTTGCCCCAGCCGCCGTTGCCGCCCGACAGCAGCAGCTCGCGCTTGCCAACCGTATCCATGTCCAGGATCACGGCCTCCTTGTCCTCGTCCAGCACCTGGGTGCCGACCGGAACCTTGAGCAGCACGTCCTCACCCTTGCCGCCATGCATGTTACGGCCCTGGCCGTGGTGGCCGGTCTGGGCCTTAAAATGCTGCTGGTAGCGATAGTCGATCAGGGTGTTCAGCCCCTCGACCGCCTCGATCCAGACATCCCCGCCCCGACCGCCGTCGCCGCCGTCGGGACCGCCGTTGGGGATGAACTTCTCGCGCCGAAAAGACACGGCGCCGCCGCCGCCGTTGCCCGAGCGGATATAGATCTTGGCCTGGTCGAGGAACTTCATCGCCGCCTTATGCCGCAGCGCGGCGCCGGGAGCGAGGGGAGCAGAATTCAGAAGTAGGCGATCAAACGTCCCAGCGTCACCACGCCGAGCCAGAAAACCAGTGACAAGGCCGCCATGACCTTGAGCAAGGGCGAGGCCAAAGCGTCTCGGCTGACCCGATGGAAGGCCAGGGCGTTCAGTCCCGCGAGCAGGA
>CAXBPJ010000473.1:0-1902 GCA_963977325.1 uncultured Brevundimonas sp.
CGAACGCACCTTGACGCGTTACGAATTCCGCCGTGTTCAGCAGAGCGTCTATCTGACGGATGACGGCGATCTCGCCGATCTCACGTCCGCCATGAGCGCGCTCAAGGCTCTGGGGTGGTTCAACGACTGCGTGAAAGATATCCGGGCCTTCCGCGTCGAAAACTGGTCCGATTTCACGGATTTCATGAAGAGCAACCGATGAAGATCAAGGTTCACGTCTTCCTCAAGCCCGGCGTGCTGGACGTTCAGGGCAAGGCCGTCGAGGGTGCGCTGCAGGGCTTGGGTTGGCCCGGCGTCTCCAACGCCCGCGTCGGCAAGCTGATCGAGTTCGATCTTGAGGGCGCGGACGACCCCGCCGTCGAGGCCAAACGCATGTGCGAGACCCTGCTGGCCAACACGGTCATCGAATCCTACCGGATCGAGGTCGAGTGAGCCGCCTCGCCAAGGGCGTCCTGGTCGCCTTCATCGTGCTGGGCTGTCTGATCTTCGCCTCGGCCCTGGCCGGTGGCCTGATGGACGACAGCGCCTTCACGCCCGAGGCCAAGGGCGCGGCGCACTGACGCGCGAACCGGCGCGCCGGCCCGGCGTTACCCCTGCTGGCCGATCTGCTGGGAGCGCCCCATGACCTTCACCCTCACCTCCGACGACTTCACCGACGGCGCGACGCTGCCCGACGATCAGGTCCAGGCCAAGGGCAACCGCTCGCCGCACCTGAAATGGTCTGGCGCGCCGGAGGGAACCAAGAGCTTCGCCGTCACCCTCTACGACCCGGACGCGCCGACGGGATCGGGCTTCTGGCACTGGACCGTGGCGAACATCCCGGCCGACCTCACGGAACTGGCCGCCGGAGCCTCGCCCGAGGGAGATATGCCCAAGGGCGCGATCCAGGGCCGCACCGACTTCGGCAAGCCCGGTTTCGGCGGCGCCGCGCCGCCTCCCGGCCACGGTCCGCACCGCTACATCTTCACCGTCTTCGCCGTGGATACGGACAGGCTCGACGTCACCGCCGACGATTCCGGCGCGGTGTTCGGCTTCAACCTGCACTTCCACACTCTGGCCAAGGCGTCGATCACCGGGGTTTACGAGAACAAGGGCTAGCCGTTTCCTTGGGCCGTCACCCTCGGGCTTGACCCGAGGGTCGGGGCTGGCGGCGCTTCTTAATCAGTGTTCGGCCGCGGAACGGCGTCGCATGAGACGCTCAATGTCTGAGCTCGGGTCGAGCCCGACGGTGACGGCGTCCGGGAATCTCAGGCCAGCGCCAGGCTCATCTCACCGCCGACCCATTCGACGCGAGACCTCTGTAAGACCACCCCGGCCGCCTCCTCATCGCCCAGCGCCCGCTCGGCCTGGGCCAGCAGCCAATAGCTGTAGGGGTCGTTCGGCCAGTCGACCAGCAGCTCCTCCAGCTTCGCCTTGGCCCCCGCCGCGTCGCCGCCGGCCAGCATCGCCGCCGCCAGGCTGCGGCGGGTCGGGTACCAGACGATCGGCGGATCGCCGCCCTCCTCGCCCTGGCCATGGATTTCGGCCGCCCGCCCATAGGCGATTCGCGCCGCCTCCCAGTTCTGCTCCAGCATCGCCGCGCGTCCCTCGAGAATCCGCTGGCTGATCTCCGTGAACCCGTCCTGATTCTCCGCCATCGGCCCCGCGAAGGTGGTCGCCGCGCGGATAGCCGCGATCGCCTGGGCCTCTTCACGCACCGAAGCCGGGTCGCCCGCCCGCGCCGCCGCCTCGCCCCGCGCATAGTGGCGGCTGATCCGAAGCAGCGGCTGGCTCTCCGGCGGCTCCTCCAGCGCCGCGACCTGCTCCGGCGTCCCGAACCGGCCATAGATGGCGTAGGCGTTGTTGGCCGTGAACTGTCGCCACAGGTTGCTCTCGGGGATTTCGGCGAAGACATCCATGAAG
>CAXBPJ010000474.1:0-1900 GCA_963977325.1 uncultured Brevundimonas sp.
GGCTGTACGAGGGGGCGGGGCTGTAATTCCCCAGCGCCGTCACCCTCGGGCTTGACCCGAGGGTCGGGCTTACCGGCGCCTGTGTATGGCCGCTGGAGCGCCGGCGCGTGAAGTTCCTCGGACGAGCCCGCCGACGGTCTGACCCTCGGGTCAAGCCCGAGGGTGACGGAGGGTGAAGGGTTACGGCCAAGCTACGGTTCGTTAGGCATTTTCAGGCACGGCTGATCAACCGTGTTTGTTCGCGCTCAGAAGGAGCGTCCGAAGTGCCCGAACGGATGAAGCCTTACCTCCCCACCGCGTGTCTGGCGTTGCTGATCGTCTATTTCGGGGTGCAGGCCCTGACGGGTCAGCGCGGCCTGCTGACCGGCGCGGACCGCGACGCCATGCTGGAACGCCGCACGGCGCAGCTGCAAAGCCTTCAGGAGCAGAGAGCCGATCTGGAGGTGCGGGCGCTGTATCTGCGCACCGACAACCTGTCGCGCGACCTGCTGGAAGAGCGGGCCCGTGTGGTGCTCGGATTCGCCGATCCTCGCGACTATGTGATCCGGCTGGACCGGAACGCCGTCACCGCTTCCTGAACTTCCGTTACAGCCCCGCTTGGCGGTTTTGCCTTGTGGGAACGAAGCGGCTAAAGCGCCCTTTCCCTAACGCGAAGAGGGTCTTCGGACCCTGGCGATAAGAGGCCCTGAGGGGTCCCATCGGAGGATGCCGGATGGCGAAGGCCGCGGCCCAGAAGAGCGCGTCGAAAGACGCTCCGCAAAAGCTGGCGAACGATATCGGCGCGTCCAAGGACGAGCTCTTGGGCTACTATCGCGAGATGGTGTTGATCCGCCGTTTCGAGGAGCGGGCGGGCCAGCTGTACGGCATGGGTCTGATCGGCGGCTTCTGCCACCTCTACATTGGGCAGGAGGCCGTGGCGGTGGGCGTCCAGGCCTCGATCAAACAGGGCCACGACCGGATCATCACCAGCTACCGCGACCACGGCCACATGCTGACCGCCGGGATGGACCCCAAGGAGGTCATGGCCGAGCTGACCGGCCGCATCGGCGGCTCGTCCAAGGGCAAGGGCGGCTCGATGCACATGTTCGACGTGCCCACCGGCTTCTATGGCGGCCACGGCATCGTCGGCGCGCAGGTGGCGCTGGGCACCGGCCTGGCCTTCGCCGGCTGGTATCGCGGCGATGACAGCGTCAGCTTCATCTATTTCGGCGACGGCGCGGCCAACCAGGGCCAGGTCTATGAGAGCTTCAACATGGCCCAGCTGTGGAAGCTGCCGGCCATCTACATCATCGAGAACAACCAGTACGCCATGGGCACGAGCATCGACCGCTCGTCGTCCACGACCAACCTGAGCCAGCGCGGCGCCAGCTTCGGCATCCCCGGCGAGCAGGTCGACGGCATGGACGTGATCGCCGTGCGCGATGCGGTGAAGAAGGCGGTGGACCGCGCCCGGGCGGGCGAGGGGCCCTATATCCTCGAGGTGAAGACCTATCGCTATCGCGGCCACTCCATGAGTGACCCGGCCAAGTACCGGACCAAGGAGGAGGTCGACGAGGTCAAGAAGACCCGCGACCCCATCGACCACATCAAGACCCTGCTCCAGGCCGCGAACGCCACCGAAGACGAGTTGAAAGCCATCGACGCCGAGATCAAGGCCATCGTCGCCGAAGCGGTCCAGTTCGCCCAGGAAAGCCCCGAGCCGGACCCGTCCGAACTCTACACCGACGTCTATACGGAGGCCGCCCAGTGACCGACATTCTGATGCCGGCGCTGTCGCCCACCATGGAGGAGGGCACGCTGTCGAAGTGGCACGTCAAGGTCGGGGACACCGTCTCGGCCGGCGACGTGATCGCCGAGATCGAGACCGACAAGGCGACCATGGAGGTCGAGGCCGTCGACG
>CAXBPJ010000475.1:0-1899 GCA_963977325.1 uncultured Brevundimonas sp.
GATGCTGACGCATCGGCTGTCCCTTCCCATGCCACCCGGCGTTCTCCAGCATTGCGGCGGCCGGGGGCCGATGCTTGCATTTAGCGCTTGCATCGCCCAATCCAAATCGCCAGATTGCTTGCATGAACAGCAAGCACAGGGCGACGCTGAAGGCCGTCTTCGCCAACCCCGTGTCTGGAACCCTCGCATGGGACGCGATCGAGCGACTGTTCCTGGCGGTCGGATGCGAGGCCATCGAAGGCGACGGCTCGCGCGTCCGCTTCGTCAAGAACGGCGTGGTGGGCGCCTTCCATCGGCCGCACCCCGCCAAGGAGGCCAAACGCTATCAGGTTCGCGACGCGCGCGAATTCCTGTCAAAGCTGGGAATCGAACCATGACCAAAGCCAGCAGCTACAAGGGCTACGCCGCCCGCATCGAGTTCGATGCCGAGGACGAAATCTTCACCGGCCGTATCGTCGGCATCAACGACGTCGTCGGCTTTCACGCCGATTCGGTCGAGGGTCTGAAGGCGGCGTTCCACGAGGCCGTGGACGACTACCTCGACGCCTGTAAGAAGATCGGCAAACGCCCGGACAAGGCCTATTCCGGCCAGCTCATGCTGCGCGTCTCGCCGGAAACCCACGGCGCCGCGGCCCGGGCTGCCGAGGTCTCCGGCGACAGCCTGAACGCCTGGGCGGACCGCGCGCTGCGCGAAGCGGCGCGAGCCGCCGGCTAACGCCTGTTCGCTTCGAACCCTACCCCTCGATCTCCACCACCTCGACGCGCGCGCCGTTCAGCACCAGGGCGATCTCGCCCTTCTTGAGCTTCAGCGCGTCCTCGCCGAACAGGCGGCGGCGCCAGCCTTTCAGCGCCTCCACATCGGCGTTGTCGTCCAGGGCGATCTTCTCCAGATCGGCGACGGTCGCGATCAGCTTTGAGGCCACGCCCTCGTTGTCCGTCTTGGCCTTGAGCAGCACCTTCAGCAGTTCGACCACCGAGGGCGGCGGCGGTTGCGACGGGCGCGACGGACGCTCCACGCTCGGCGCGTGGCGCTCCGGATCGGCCAGAACGCGATCCAGCTCGGCGATCAGCTCGGTCCCCAGCCGGGAGCCGCCGAAGCCCTTGGGCACGGAGCGCAGGCGGTTGAAACCCTCCACATCGGTCGGCGCCTGGGTGGCGATCTCGTCGATGGCCTCGTCCTTGAGGAGGCGGCCGCGCGGCTGGTCCCGCTCCTGCGCCGCGCGCTCGCGCCAGGTCGCCGTGGCGGTAAAGGCCGCCATGTAGCGCGGCGTCCACTTCTTGGGCTTGAGCCGGCGCCAGGCGTTCTCGGGCGTGGTGTCGTACAGCGCCGGATCGATCAGCCCCGCCATCTCCTGCTGCACCCAGTCCAGCCGCCCGGCCTTCTCCAGTCGGTCGCGCAGCTTGGGATACAGCGCCGCCAGGTGGGTCACGTCGCCGATGGCGTAATCCAGCTGGTTCTGGCTTAGCGGCCGGCGAGCCCAGTCAGTGAAGCGGCTGCCCTTGTCCAGATCGCGCTTCAGCATCTGGCGGACCAGCGAATCATAAGCCACCTGATCCCCGAACCCGGCCGCCATGCCCGCCACCTGGGTGTCGAACATCGGCGTCGGCATGGCCCCCAGCCGGTTGAAGATCTCGACGTCCTGGCGCGCCGCATGGAACACCTTCAGCACCGAGGTGTCGCGCAGCAGGTTCAGGAACGGTGTCAAATCCAGCTCCTCGGCCAGGGGATCGATGATCCCCTCGTCCTCAAGCGACGCGGCCTGAATCAGGCACAGCTTGGGCCAATAGGTGGTCTCGCGCATGAACTCGGTGTCGACGGCGACAAACGGCGCGGTGGACAGGCGGGCGCAGAAGGCTTCCAGCGCCTCGGTTGTGGTGGTCGGCGTCATGACGATGCTA
>CAXBPJ010000476.1:0-1898 GCA_963977325.1 uncultured Brevundimonas sp.
CGCCTCGACCACCTCGCGCATATGAGCGGTCTCTACCGAGTAGTCGCGGCTGCGCCGCGCGCCGGCGCCGCCGTGAAGGATCAGGGCGCAGCGGCTCATCGCGGTGACCTCACGCCAAATCCTCGATCTCTTCGTCCGACAGGTCGCCCGGCACGATGGTGACCGGCAGCTTGCGGGCCGTCGGGCCCTCGCCGCGCACCACATCCTGAACAAGAGGGCCGGGATTGCGGCCGGAAGACGCAGCCAGCACCAGAATCTTGATCTCGGCGTCCTCGGCCACGGCCTTGCGAATGGCGGCGGCGGTGTCGCCGGTCTCGATGATCAGCACCGGCGTGGCGCCTGAGATTTCTTCGGCTCGCGCGCCTAGTTTGCCCAGCAGCGCCTCGGCCTCCGACCGCTGCTCGCGCTCGATCTCGTCGCGCACGCCCGACCAGTGGGCGTTGGAGTCCGATGAGGTCAGGATGCGCAGCAGCACCACCCGTCCCCCCGTCGAACGCGCCCGCCGCGCGGCGAAGCGCAGGGCGGAGTCGAACTCCGGCGTGTCGTCGGCGACGACCAGAAACTTGCGCGGCATGATGGATGGCCCCCCGTCAGCCCGCCTGGGCCGCCATCTCGCGGATGACGATATTGGCGATCGTCAGCTTGGCGAAGCTCCAGCCGTGCCCCGACTGCTCGATCTCGTCAACCGAGCGGCGCACCCCCTCGACCAGCTCGCAGCGCTCGCCGATCCAGCTGTCGACGGCGTGCTCGGCCGTTTCCTCGCTCTGACCGACCTCGACCTTGGACTGTTTGGCGACGGCTCGGGTCAGCGCCAGCTGTTCGGTGTTGAGATCCTCGATCAGACGGCGAACGGCCAGCCGCTCGTAATGATCGGCCGAGGCCAGGGACCCCGCCGCCGAACGAAGCCGGTCCATGTCGAAGGCGGCCCCGACCTGGTGATACAGCCTCGCCATCTCCGGTTCGGGCCAGCGATGGGCGCGGGCCAGGTCGGCGATGTCGCGCGTGGCCGTCAGCGGCTTCAGCATGGCCACGGTGCGCGCCAGTTCCTCGGGCGCGCCCAGATCGACCAGGGCCTGCTGACGCTCGGCCAGCTTGGCCTGTTCGAAGCGCGACAGCACCGAGCCACCGGCGGCCCGCAGCGCGTCGGCCGCGTCCCGATAGGCGTCGATGAAGCCCTGGACGGTGATCTTGCCGCCCTTCCCTCGTGTCTGAGCCTTGCCGCGCGCCAGCCAGAAGGTCTGGCGGCGCAGCACCGTCGCGATCTCCTTCTGCAGCGCCAACTGGGCGTCGGCCGGGATTTTCAGGTCCAGCGCATTGACGGCGTCCCAAGCCTCGTCGAGGCGGAACACGCGTCGGGCGGCCTCGAAAGCGATGACCAGGCAGGTGTCGTCGCACTCGGCGCTGGCCTTGAGCCGCTCGGGGAAGGTGGCCCCCGCCATGTTGACGATGTCGTTGGCAAGCACGGTGGCGACGATGTCGCGCCGCAGCCGGTGGCGCTTCATCTCCGCTTCGAACTTCGCCAGCGGATCGGGGAAATAGCCGACCAGGGTTCGCTCGAAGAAGGGATCCTCGGGCGCCTTCGAGGCAACGATGTCGTCCGACAGCTCCAGCTTGGAATAGGCCGTCAGCACGGCGGGTCAGGCCTCGGCCGGCCGCCGCCAGCTCAGCGACGGCGGTCGAGTCGGGCAGGCCCTCGACCTTGCGGTTCAGCTTCCCTTCCGCCTCCAGCGCCTTCATGAAACGCTCCTGGGCGTTCAGTTCGACGACGGCGTTGCGCTCCTGCAGGCTGATGGCCAGGGTCTGGTCGTAGTTGTGGGCCAGGACCTTGTCGCCGACTTCCTCGGTCATCGAAGCCAACAGCGCGTTGCGGTCCTCGGCCTTCAGCGCACCGGACTGGA
>CAXBPJ010000477.1:0-1893 GCA_963977325.1 uncultured Brevundimonas sp.
CGGCGGCGCGCTCGGCGGCCGTGTCGTGGCGCTGCAGCTCGACATAGAGGCGGTCGCCGAACACCCGGCGCATCTCGGCCAGCGCCTTGCGCCCCTCCCCCGTCTTGCCGCTGGCGAACAGGCAATCGACCGGCCCGTCTGGCCCGCCGGACAACAGGATCAGCCCCGCCGAATGTTTCTCGACCAGCGACCACGAGACCTCGGGCTCGGCCGCCTCGCCGGAGATCACCCGGGGTCCAGATAGGCCGCCGACGACAGAGCCGACAGGTTCAGCCACCCCTGTTCGTTCTGGACCAGCAGCGCCACGGTCGGACACCGCCCCCAGCGCTCGCCCGTCCTCCCGCCAATCCCCGACACAGGTAAGGCGCAGCCGACGATGGGCTGAACCCCCATGCCTTGCGCCGCCTGACTGAACTCCAGCGCGCCGAACAGATTGGCCCGATCGGTGACCGCCACGGCCGGCATGCCGGCCTTCTGGGCCAGGGCCGGAACCTTGCCCGCCTTGATCGCGCCTTCCAGCAGCGAGTAGGCCGACCGGACGCGGAGATGGACGAATCCCTGGCTGGTCGTGGCGTCGCTCATCCGATCACCCTAGCGCGACTCGCCAGCCCGCCATCCACAGGCGCGGGCCCCTCCCTCTCCCTTTGGGAGAGGGTTCAGCTGATGAAGAAGGCGACCTGCCAGATCATCCACACGAACGCCCCGCACGAGGCCAGCGACATCGCTTCCCGGACCCAGCGCGCCATGAACATCCTCCAGAACATTGTTCCGGATATGTTCTATGTTGCGTTTTTGTTCTCGTCAAGCGTGACGGGTCATCCCCGCCCGCTCATCCCCGCCAGGATCGACACCAGGGACGCCGCATTGGCTGCGCCGGTCTTTCGCAACAGGTTGGCGCGGAAAAATTCGACCGTTCGCGGGCTCAGCATCAGATTCTGGGCGATCTGTTTTGTGGTCTGCCCGTCCATGATCAGTTCGGCCACCTGACGCTCGCGTGGAGTGAAGCCGGAGAAGGCCTGGGCCGGTTTGGCGATCGCCGCCTGCGCCTCCTCGACGGCCCGGATGATCCGGTCGGTCGACGCCGGCTTCTCCAGCACATTGAAGGCGCCCAGCCGCATGGCCTCGACCGTCATCGACACATCGACGATGGCGCTCAGGATGATCACCGCGTGCCGGTCCAGTTGGCAGAGCGCCTGGACCAGATCCAGCCCATCGACTTCGGGGATCCGCAGATCGACGATCACCACCGAGGCCGGCGCCGCCACGGCCCAGGCCAGGGCCTCGACCGGCTCGCCGAAGCTCATCACCGGCATGTCAGCCTGCTCCAGGCCCAGGTGCAGCATGTGCCGGACAGACGGATCGTCATCGACGATCAGGACCTCGGTCGGTCCCTGCGGCAGTCCGACGGTCGCGGCGCGCGGATCGGGGCGGCGGGTCCTGCCGCTTTCCTGGGGACTCATCGGGGTTCGTTTTGCGCAAAAGCTGGGGAGACGCCTTCTCCATAGCGCGACCGTAGCCGTGGGAAACCCCGTGATTCCACGCAGTTCACGCGGAAAAGCTTGGCCGCTACCCAACCAGGATGAGCAAGCCCCTGGACGCGGCCCTGTGGTTTCATTCCCTGCGAGGCATCGGGCATGACGCCGGTGCGCTGGAGGGGCTGGTCGCCGTGTCGCGCGCTCAGCGGCTTCAGCTCAAGATCGGGGGCATCGCCCTCACCGGCGACGACTTTCTGCTGCACATGCTGGAGGGCGAGCCCGAGGCCATTGATCGCTTTCTGGCGGCCACCAGCGGCGCCGCCTGGCGCGGACCGCCGCTGATCATCGATCGCCGCCCCATCCTGACCCGCGAGTTCCTTTGGTGGAGCCCGCTCGACGCCTGGCTTACCCCCGGTGA
>CAXBPJ010000478.1:0-1872 GCA_963977325.1 uncultured Brevundimonas sp.
AAGCCCTGGCGGCCGAGCTGATCGACCGTTTCGGGCCGCTGCCGGACGAGGCCAAGCAGCTGCTTCGCATCGTCGAGATCAAGGCCCAGTGCAAGAAGGCGTGCATCGAGCGCATCGACGTGGGGCCCAAGGGCGCCGTCCTGACGCTGCGCGACAACGCCTTCCCGAATCCGGCGGGCCTGGTCGGGCTGATCCAGAAGAACCACGCCTTCTGGCGCATCCGCCCGGACCAGAAGATCGTCGTCACCGGCGACTGGCCGACCGCCGCCGACCGGCTGAAGGTGGCCGAACGCATCACCGCCGAGATGGCCAAGGTGGCTTGATCCGGCCGCCGATCCGAGCCCGCCGGAAAAAGCCGTGCGCGGGGCTTTGCGCACTTGACTGGGGGTCAAGGGGTCGCAGGTTCGAATCCTGTCGCTCCGACCATCTCTCCTTCAGAGGGATTCGAGAGAACGGGCGGCCGGGAGCGATCCCGCCGCCCGTTTCGCGTTCAGCGCCGCTTCTTTGCGCCGCCTTCGGCCCAGGCCAGCAGCGGGAACAGCGGCACGCCCCAGGCAATGCCGGCCACGGCGTAGTAGATCAGCTCGACCCACGGATTGTTGGGCAACACCGTGCTGAACGACACCACCGCCCAGACGTAAGCGATCAGGAAGGCGACGGTGGCCAGGGCCGCGATGGCCCGGCGGCGGCGCAGGTTCGGCGCTCTGGGGGTCATCGCTTGCTTCGCGTCAGCAGGAAGACGAGCAGCGCCAGGGCCGCGCCCGCGGCCGTCCAGCCGACCCACGCCCAACCCTGGAATGGCGCCGTCTGGAACACCCGAACACCCAGAAAGGCGCCCGCCACGGCGCCGCTGGCCGCGACCAGCAGGTGCTTGATGATGCCGCGTCGACCGCTGGCCATGTCGGCCGCCGCCGCCAGGGCCCCGGTCAGGCCGATCGCCACGATCCAGTCAAGATACTGCAAGGCTCACGATCTCCTGATGGCTCCGGGCGCTGGCGTCCGGCCGCCGGGGCGGGCATATCCGCGGCGCGTTCTTAGCCGCTGAGATGACCGTCGTCGAATGAGCCGATTCGCCCCACCCGATCGATCGCGCGCCGTGGCCATATGGCTGTTCGGTGTGGCGGCGCTGGTGTTCGCCATGGTCGTGGTCGGCGGCGTGACCCGCCTGACCGGCTCGGGCCTGTCGATCACCGAGTGGAAGCCGTTGCTGGGGGCGATCCCGCCTCTGAGCGATGCCGACTGGCGCGCGGCCTTCGACCAGTATCGGCAAATCCCCCAGTACGAATTGGTCAACGCCGGCATGAGCCTGAACGAGTTCAAGGGGATCTACTGGTGGGAGTGGGCGCACCGCTTCCTTGGACGGATCATCGGCGTGGCCTTCGCCGTGCCGTTCCTGGTGTTTCTGGTCATCCGGCGGATGCCGCGGCGGCTGATCTGGCGCTGCGTCGTGCTGCTGGGGCTGGGCGGGCTGCAGGGGCTGATCGGCTGGTGGATGGTGGCCAGCGGTCTGGTCGACCGGGTCGATGTCGCGCCCGAGCGGCTGGCGACCCACCTGGGCCTGGCGCTGCTCATCTTCATGGGCCTGATCTGGACCGGGCTGGAGGCCTGGAACGGGCCGGAGCCCTCGCGCTCGCCCCAGGGATGGGCCCGGGGCGCGGCCTTGCTGCTGGCGGCCATCTTCCTGCAGTGCCTGTTCGGCGGGCTGGTGGCCGGGGCCAAGGCCGGCTTCGTCTATACCGACTGGCCGCTGATGAATGGCCAGGTCTTTCCGCCGGTCGACTGGGGGCAGGGGGCCTTGGCCTTCCTGCATGACCAGGGGCTGGTCCAGTTCGTTCACCGGATCTGGGCCTATGCCCTGCTGGTTGTGGCCAG
>CAXBPJ010000479.1:0-1866 GCA_963977325.1 uncultured Brevundimonas sp.
GCGCTGACCGACCTCCTGGGCCGGCTGGAGACGCAGGAGTACGGATTTGTCTCGCCGACCCCTTCGACCCACCGGCGGGTGGCGTCGCGGCTGCCCCGTGCGCGTAGGGGCGATCTGCGCGACGTCTTCGGCTGGGGCCGCCCGTTCGAACCCGACGATCTGGACCCAACCCTGCTGACCCTGCTGCGCGAGGCGCGACTCCTCGTCGAGGAGGGCGCCCTGTTTCGATCGAAGGTCCGGGTCAGCACTCTCGACGGGCGGCTGCATGTCCACTCGGCCCGTAGCGGCGCCCAGGACGCCGTGTTCCTGGGGCCGGACAGCTATCGTTTCGTCCGCTTTCTGGACGCTCTGACGCGAGACGGGGTTCCCTGCGCAACCATCCTCGATATCGGCGCGGGCGCGGGCGCGGGCGCGCTGGCGATGGCCGCACGGCGTCCGGACGCCCGGGTCGTGGCCGGCGACGTCAATCCCCTGGCCCTGACTTACCTAGCCGCCAACGCGGCCCATGCCCGGCTCGTCGTGGAGACCGTGGAAGGCGCCGGCCCCCAGGCGGCCTCGGACGAATTCGATCTCATCATCGCCAATCCGCCCTATGTGGCCGGCGGCGACGGGCGCATCTATCGCGATGGCGGCGGCGCCCTGGGCGCCGACCTCGCCCTGGACTGGGTCGAGACGGGGCTGGGCCGTTTGCGGCCCGGCGGACGCTTCGCCCTCTACACCGGCAGTCCCATCATCGAAGGCCGCGACCTCTTGCATGCTGAACTCGAGCGGATCGCCGCCGGGGTGGGGGCCCGCCTGACCTATGAGGAACTCGATCCGGACGTCTTCGGCGGCATGCTCGGCCAGCAGGCCTACAGCCAGGTCGAACGGATCGCCGCCGTCGGCGCGGTCCTGACCCGGTGAGCGCCGGCGACCCGCCCTGGGCCCTCGCCCTGCACGGCGGCGCGGGGGTCGAGCCGGACCGCAACTACGACCGCGCCGAGGCCATGCTGGCGCGGCTGGTTCTGGAGGGCGAAGCTCGCCTGCGCAGCGGCGAGGCGGCGCTCGAGGTCGCCGTCGATCTGGTCGCCGAGATGGAGGCCTCCGGCCTCTTCGTCGCCGGACGTGGATCCGGCCGCAACGCCCTCGGACAGGTCGAACTCGACGCCAGCGTGATGGACGGCGCCCGACGACGCTGCGGGGCGGTCGCCGCCCTCCAAGGCGTCGCCTCGGGGGTCCGCGCCGCCAGCGCGGTGATGGAGGCGACCGATCATGTGCTGCTGGTCGGCGACGGCGCCGCGCGCTTCGCCCTGTCCCACGGGCTGGAGCCCATCCGCGATCTCGACCGCTGGCTGACCGAGCCCGACGGCTACGACCCGGCGGATATCGAACAGTCCCACGGCACGGTCGGCGCCGTTGCGCTCGACCGGGCGGGGCGGCTCGCGGCCGCCACGTCGACGGGCGGGACCTACAACGCGCTGCCCGGCCGGGTCGGAGACAGCGCTGTGATCGGCGCCGGAACCTGGGCGGACCACGACGTGGCGGTCTCCTGCACCGGTCAAGGCGAGGCCTTCATCCGGGTCTGCGCGGCCCATACGCTGGCCCTGCGGGTCGCTGGCGGCGACCTCGCCGAGGCCGCAGCTGAAGCCGTCCTGGTCTCGGTGGCCGAAGCGGGCGGCGACGGCGGACTGATCATGGTGACCTCGCAGGGCGAGGTGACGATGGCGTTCAATACCCCTGGAATGAAGCGCGCCTCGGTGTCGTCGCGCCACGAGGCCCGGGTCGGATCTATCGGCGGAGCGCTTCGACCAGCGCTGCGTTCTCAACCTCAAACGAGAGGACAATGATGATGACTGAACAAGCGCAGGCGGAAACAAGGCCGGCGGG
>CAXBPJ010000480.1:0-1865 GCA_963977325.1 uncultured Brevundimonas sp.
GCCGTCGTCGCCCATGTCGATACCCTGGGCGCCCAGGTGAAGGCGGTGAAGGACACTGGTCGGTTGGAGCTGGTTCCGATCGGCCACTGGTCCTCCCGCTTCGCCGAGGGCGCGCGGGCGACGGTGTTCTCGGACGGAGGGGCGTATCGGGGCACCATCCTGCCGCTGAAGGCGTCGGGCCACACCTTCAACGAGGAGGTGGACACCCAGCCGGTCAGCTGGCGGCAGCTGGAGCTGAGGATCGACGCCGTCACCCACGGCCGCGACGACACCCTGAAGCTGGGCGTCGACGTCGGCGACATGGTCGCCATCGACCCGCAGCCGGAGTTCATGGATTCGGGCTTCATCGTGTCGCGTCATCTGGACGACAAGGCCGGCGTGGCCTGTCTGCTGGCGGCGCTAGAGTGTCTGATCCGCGAGGGGCGGACGCCGGCGGTCGACACCTACTGGCTGTTCACCATCGCCGAGGAGGTGGGGCTGGGCGCCTCCTCGGTGCTGGTCCCCGACGTGGCGGCCATGGTCACGGTCGACAATGGAACGACGGCTTCGGGGCAGAATTCCTCGGAGTTCGGCGTGACCATCGCCATGGCCGACCAGACCGGGCCGTTCGACTGGCACCTGTCGAAAAAGCTGGTCCAGCTGGCGCGCGACCACGGGATTCCGCATCAGAAGGACGTATTCCGCTACTATCGCTCGGATTCCGCCTCTGCTCTCCAGGCCGGGGCCGACATCCGCACCGCCCTGGTCACCTTCGGCATCGACGCCAGCCACGGCTATGAGCGCATCCACCAGAGCGCCCTGGTTGACCTGACGCGGCTGCTGATCGCCTATGCCGAGAGCCCGGTGGAGATCGGCCGAGACGTCATGCCCCTGGCCGGATCGGAAGGGTTCACGCACCAGCCGATGGAGTAGGGGCGGTTTTATGCCGCCGTCATCGTCGGGCTTGCCCCGACGATCCAGCGGCGCGGGCGGAAGAGGCGGTGCATCTGGATGCTCGGGTCAAGCCCGAGCATGACGGAAGTGGGCTGGGAGCGCGATCGCGACGGGATCTCAGTGCTTCACGCGCACATAGGCGCCGGGAGCCGGGTCGCCGGCCTTGAGTTTGCCGGAGCCGATCTTGCGGGCCTTGACCTGTTTGTCGCCGGCCAGGCCCGCCTGCCATTCCGGCCACCAGGAGCCGGGTTTCTTCTCGGCGCCGGCAAGCCAGTCGTCGGCGCTCTCAGGCGTGGCGTCGTTGGTCCAATAGCCGTGCTTGTTAGCCGCCGGCGGATTGATCATGCCGGCGTTGTGGCCTGATCCGCCCAGCAGGAACCGCACCGGCCCGCCGAAGTGACGCCGCTGGGCGTAGGTGGCCCGCCAAGCCGAGACGTGGTCGTCGTGGAAGCCGATGATCGTCACCGGCGTCTTCACCGCCTTGAGGTCCAGGGCGACGCCGCCGATGGCCAGGGCTCCGGGCTGGCTCAGCGCGTTGCGGCGCAGGATCTGGTCGCTGTATTCCTTCAGCGTCCGCGCCGGCATCCGGGCCGCGTCGTCGAACCACCACAACAGGTCCGAAGCGCGGGCCTCGTCGCCCATCAGATAGTGCTGCACCACCGACGACCAGATCAGGTCATTGGCCCGAACGGTTGAGAACAGCTGGGCCAGGGCCTGACCCTCGATATAGCCGCGATGGTCGAGGTGGCGATGGAAGGCCTTCACGTCGCTCTCGCCCGTGAACACCGCCCATTCGCCGATGTCGGAGAAGTCGACCAGGCTGGCGATCAGGGTGGCGGAGGCCACACGCTCGGCGCGACCGGTCCCGGCCAGCCAGGCCAGGGCCATGGCCGCCAGGGTGCCGCCCAGGCAGTAGGCCACCAGGTCCACGT
>CAXBPJ010000481.1:0-1862 GCA_963977325.1 uncultured Brevundimonas sp.
GGCGGCCCGCCAGTGTCACCTGTCGGGCATAGGAACGGTGCATCAGGGAGGTGCGTTCAAAACAGGCGAGGTCGGCAGGGATCTCGCTCCTCACCAGGTTCCCATGCTCTCCACCGCCCTCCCCATCGATGCGCTGGCCGCTAGCCGATCCGGTGTGATCGACATCGACGATTGGCGCAGCGGGGTGATCGCCCTGGCGCCATCACTGAGAGCCTTCGCCTACTCCCTGTCGCGCGACGCCTCCGACGCTGACGATCTGGGGCAGGAAACCCTGACCAGGGCGCACCGCGCCAAGTTCCAACCGGGCAGCAATCTGCGCGCCTGGCTGTTCACGATCCTGAGAAACAGCTGGTACAGCGCCGCCGGCAAGCGCCGGCGCGAGGTCGCCGACGAGGACGGCCACCACGCCGCAGGCCTGACCTCGCCCGCCGCCCAGCTGCCGTCCCTTGAGCTGAAGGAGCTTCAGGACGCCCTCGATCAGCTTCCCGCCGAACACCGCGAAGCCATCGTCCTGGTCGGCGCGGCCGGCCTGTCGTACGAGGAGGCGGCCGAGATCGCTGGATGCGCGCTCGGCACCATCAAGAGTCGCGTCAATCGCGCGCGCAATCGGCTGGCGGAGTTGCTGGACATCGACCGGGGCGATCATCATCCCGACTGGCGCTAGCTGCGGCGATCCCGTCTTCGGTCCGGCGCCTCGGGTCGGTCGATCAAGTCGCGCACGGCGTCGGGCAATGGCTGGGCTTCCACGGCGCGGAAGGCGGCGCTCAGCCGGTCGTCCACGCTCTGCGTTCGGCGTCGGCGTTTGTCCGGCGTCTGATCCACGGCGATCCCCCTCCCATCCAACCTAAGGCAAGCTTGGCCGTTTCGAAAGCGGTGTCGGCTGGGGAACATTCAGACCGGTCGGCGGGTAGTCGCGGTATCCTCAACAGGAGACCGCATCGCCATGCAAAATCCCTTCCGACACCGCGCCCAGGATGACTTCGGCCGCCGGCGCGACGAAACCGACCGCCCTGTGGAGTACGGCTCGGCAGAGGCCCGCAGCTGGCAGGGCGAGGACAAGGATCGCAACCGCTACGCCCAGCGCCTCGGCGACTACGCCACGCCCCGCGAGCTCAGCCAGGGCCAGGGCTACGACGCCGGATACCAGTCCCGTCGTGATGAAAACTACGACGCGTCCCGCTACGAGCGGCCGTGGCATCAGGACCGGGGCTATCGCTCAGGCTCCAACGATAGCCGCTATACCCGCGCCGACTACGACGACTATCGCGAGGACCGCTCGCACAATCCCGGTCCGGGCTGGCAGTCCGGCGAATTCGGCCGCGACTACGGCGTCAGCGGCCGGGGCCGATACGATCAGGGCGACCTGGGTCGCTCGGGATCGTCACGCTATGGCCAGGGCCGCTCCGACTGGCAGTCGGGCGCCCAGGGGCAAGGTCAGTACCAGCGCGGCTACGCCTCGTCCGAGCGTGACGCCCAAGGCTATGCACCCGGCGCCGATATCTGGAACGACCGCGAGCGCAGTCAGGGCCGCCACGACTTCGAGCCCGACTATCTCCACTGGCGCGAGCAGCAGCTGAAGTCCTTCGACGACGACTATTCGACCTGGCGCACCGAGCGTCGCCAGAAATTCTCGTCAGACTTCGACAACTGGCGCTCCAGCCGACCCAAGGGCGTCCAGACCGAGGCCGCCAACCCCTATGTCGGCGACGTCTCCGAAGGCGGCACCGGCGACGGAGAGAAGATTCACGACAGCAAGGCCGACAAGTCCCGCAACTGATCGGGACTCGGTCATCTCGCGAGGGGCTCGGCCATCGGCCGGGCCCCTTTGTCGTCAGGCGCCCAGCAGCTCCCGGCCGATCAGG
>CAXBPJ010000482.1:0-1847 GCA_963977325.1 uncultured Brevundimonas sp.
TCCATCTCGATGGTCGGCCCCGACAGGGCGCGGGCGCCGGCGCCAGAGGTTCATCATCAAGGGCGCCGGGCGATGACCTGGCCCACGCGGGCGCTCTCGGCCGCCTCGCGGTTCTCGATCTTGACCTGTCGAACTCCGTCCAGGTTCTCCATCAGGGCGGTGGACAGGACGCTGGTCTCGGCCATGGCCCCCTTGGCGGCCTTTCGCGCCTTCTTGCCGAAGCGCCGGATCAGGCTGGAGACGATCGGCAGCCCCACCGCCACCACCAGCGTCAGCCAAGGATCGGTCCACAGCATCCAGGCGAACAGCACGACCAGGGTCAGGGCGTGCTGGGTGTAGCTGACCACCCCTTGGGTGAAGGCCTCGCGCATCAGATTGGCGTCGAACAGCACGCTGGAGACGAAGGCGCCGGAATGCTGGCTCCGCAGCCGCGCCAGATCGGCCCGGATGGTCCGCTCGAACAGCTGGCCCTGGACCTCTCCGACCAGCCCGTGGCCCAGCCGGTTGACCAGCAGGGCCTGGACGGTGGCCGCCGCGGCCCTGAGCACCGCCACCGCCGAGATCGCCGCCGGTATCTGCCACAGGGCCGACGCATCCCGCTCGACGAACAGCCGGTCCACCGCTGGATCCAGCAGGCTGGCCACCCAAGCCGTGGTCGAGGCCGTGATCGCCGCCGCCAGCAGCGACAGGATCAGCTTGCCGCGCCGCTGTTTCAGATAGTCGCGCCAGATGCGGGCCAGCAGCGGCCGCAGGGGCTCACGCTCATTCTCTGGAGCCTGGGCCGGCGAGGGAATCGCGGCGGATGCGGGCGTCGCGGCCATCGCCCTCCGGTCGGCGGTTCGTGAGGATGTGTCAAGGCATTGGACAGCGGCGGCGTCTACCCTCACCGCCGTCATCCTCGGGCTTGACCCGAGGATCGGCGTCTGCGGCGCTTCTGCGTTTAAGTGTCGGCTCCCGCGCTCGAATGTCGCTGCTCGACCAAGCGGATATCCGACCCTCGGCTCAAGCCCCAGGGTGACGCCGACCCAATAGCGACTCTATCCCCAAGGCCCCTTGCCCGGGTCGAGCGGCCGAGCCGGCCCGTCGTCCCGGACCGGCGGCGTGATCCGGTCGCGCGCGGCCTGTTTTTCGCGTTCGCGCTCCAGCAGCCGCTGATCGACCCAGCGATCTCCGCCCTTGTGACGGCGCAGGACGAACACCCATAGGACCAGCAGCAGTACCATCGACACCGCGCTCATCAGCATGGCGCCGTCCAATTGCTGGCCGAATAGGTTCACGGACGCGGCCCGGCCGGAGGGGTCCGTTCCTCCTGTCCAGCCACGTGATCACCGGAGTGGACACGATCGTTCCAGGCCGTGTCGGTCTCGTCCGGACCCTTGTGCGGCGTCCCGGCAGGCTTGCGCTTGATGTTCCACACCACCAGCCCCACGGCCAAGGCGGCCAGGGCGAGGACGAGAAGGGTGACTTCCATGATGGCCTCCGAATTCACGACGGAGTCAGCGTTTCGACGGTCCGGTCGGTTCCGCCGGCGCCCTGCGTCACGCGGGCGCGTCGTGCGCCGGATCGATCAGCCGGTGGGCGTGCAGGATGAAATAGCGCATGTGGGCGTTGTCGACGGTGGCTTGGGCGCGCGCCTTCCACGCCTTCTTGGCGTCCGCGTAGGTTCCGAAGGCCCCGACGAACTCGACCTGTGCCAGGTCGCGAAACTCCGGCCGGCCGAGGTCCTTCAACTCGCCGCCGATCACCAGATGCAGCAGTTGCGGGGCGGCGGCGTCGGTCATGGCGAAATCTCGGCTGGGGCGGCGATGGGCCGGGGCATAGGGTGCTCGCGCTTTGGGATCAACCTC
>CAXBPJ010000483.1:0-1846 GCA_963977325.1 uncultured Brevundimonas sp.
GAGACCGACTACGTCCAGGCCGGCTTCATGCCGACGACCCGCGAGGAAGAGCGCCAGTGCCCCGGCCAGACCGCCGAGATCCTCACCGAGATCACCGACGTCACCGATCGCATACTGGGCGCCGGCGAGGGCCTGGAAGGCCAGGCCTTCACCCAGGCCCGCGGCGCCGAACAGCAGGCCATCCAGCAGGAAGGCTGTGGCGACGATCCCAAGCTGACCTGCCAGGTCATCAGCTTCTATCGCGGCGGCCGCTACGCCCTCTACAAGTTCCGCAAGTACGAGGACGTGCGCCTGGCCTTCGCGCCCGAATTCCAGGCGGCCTTCTTCGGCGGCGATCCGGACAATTTCAACTTCCCCCGCTATGCGCTGGATGGCGCCTTTCTCCGCCTCTATGAAGACGGCCGGCCGGTCGACACGCCGACCCACCTGACGTGGAATCCAGAAGCGCCCGCCGAGGGCGACTTGACCCTGGTGGCGGGCAACCCCGGCTCGACCTCGCGCCTGCTGACGATGTCTCAGCTCGAGACCTTGCGCGACCAGCAGATCCCGATCTCCCAGCTGCAACGCTCCGAACTGCGCGGCCGACTGATCGCCTTTTCAAACACTTCCGAGGAGGCTGAACGCGTCGCGCTGGATCCGCTGTTCGGGATCGAGAACAGCTACAAGGTCTTCGTCGGCCAGCAGGCCGCCCTGACCGACGACGCCTTCATGGCGACCAAGCGCGAGCAGGAGGCCGAACTGCGCGCCCGCGTCGCCGCCGACCCGGCGCTGCAGCAACGCATAGGCGATCCCTGGGCCGAACTCGAGCAAGTGCAGGAAGCCAGCCAGGAACTCTACCTCCCCTACCGCCAGCTGGAGAGCGCGGCGGGCGGGGGCTCGACCCTCTACGCCTACGCCAAGGCCATTGTGCGCGCGTCCAAAGAGCGCGCCAAGCCCGAGGGCGAGCGCCGTCCTGGCTATAGCGACGCGGCGATTGCCGCGCTCGGGTCGCGTCTGCAGACAGAAATCCCGATCTCGGCCGATCTGGAAGAGCTATACCTGGCCTTCTGGCTGTCTAAGACCCGCGAGTGGCTGACAGTCGATAATCCGCAGGTGAAGGCCCTGCTGGGCGATGAGAGCCCCGAGGCCCTGGCCGAACGGCTGGCGGCCGGCACGCGCCTGGCCGACCCCGCCTTCCGCGCCCAGGCGCTGGACATGACGCCGGAGCAGCTTCAGGCCTCGGGCGATCCCCTGCTGCAGTTCGTTCTGGCCAATGACGACGCCGCGCGCGAAATCGGCGGCCAGTGGGACGAGCGGGTCTCGGCGCCGACCGCCCGGGCCGCAGAAAAGGTCGCCCAGGCCCGGTTCGCCGCCTATGGCGACCAGCTCTATCCCGACGCCACCTTCTCGCTGCGCCTGTCCTATGGCGCGGTCGACGGCTGGGATTACCGTGGCGTCACCGTGCCACCCTTTACCTATATCGGTGGGCTTTACGAGCGGGCCACCGGCTCGGAGCCATTCAATCTCGCTCCCATGTGGGAAGCGGCTGAGGATCGCGTGAACAAGGAGGTGGTCTTCGACTATGTCACCACCAACGACATCATCGGCGGCAACTCCGGCTCCCCGGTGATCAACGCAGCCGGCGAGGTCATCGGCGCCGCCTTCGACGGCAACATCCACTCGCTGGGCGGCGCCTTCGGCTATGACGGCACGCTGAACCGCACGGTGGTGGTCTCGACCGCCGCCATCACCGAGGCGCTGCGCAACGTCTACAACCAGCCGCGCCTGCTCGAAGAGCTGGTGGTGGAGTAGCCCAGCTCTCCCTCCCTCTCGGGGGAGGGTGGCCGGCGCGAAGCGGCGGCCGGGT
>CAXBPJ010000484.1:0-1841 GCA_963977325.1 uncultured Brevundimonas sp.
TTGTACAGCCAGACGCCCGCCGCGCCGTGGATCAGCACCGAGGCCGCCACCGCGCCGAACAGCCATTTCGGCATGGGTTTGCGGGTCTGGCCGAACTCCAGGGGGCTGACCAGTGCCGGTCCGCCCGTCGCCATCATCATCATCGATCACGCCTCCGCCTCGGAGGCCGGGGATCAGCCTCCCACAACGGCAGGGTGCGGATTACCCAACGTCAATATTGTGGCGCGGCCTGCCCAGAACCCGCCACGATTGCCCGCCGGCCTCACCTCAGGAATCGACGCCTCAGCCAGGCGTCGAACAGGCCGGGCCAGGAAGCGGCCGGGTGACCTGGTCGGGCCGCGGGGCCATAGCCATGACCGCCGGAATCGAACAGGTGCAGCTCCACCGGCTGGCCCGCGTCCCGCACCGCCTCGGCCCAGGCGATAGGGTTCTGCGATCCGACCAATCCGTCGTCGAGCGAGTGGACCAGGAAACTGGGCGGCACGCCCTCGTCGATCAGCCCGACCGGCGACCAGGCGGCCAGCCCCTCCGGCGTCGGCTCGGCGCCCAGAAGCTTGCCCGACGATCCCGAACTCGTGAACTTCGGATCGAACCCGACCAGCGGATAGGCCAGGCCCACGGCGTCGGGCCGCGCCGCCACGGCGTCGGCGGCGTCCGTCGCCTCATAGACCGCCCGGTCGTGCGCCACCGCCAGCATGCCGGCCAGATGGCCCCCGGCCGAGAACCCCAGCGCCGCCAGCCGGTCCGGCCGCACGCCGAAACCCTCGGCGCCATGTCGGATCAGCCGCATGGCCCGCTGGGCGTCCTGCAACACCACGTCCGGCCCCGCCGCCCAGCCCTCGCCGGGGAGGCGGTAGCTGAGCACGAATACGGTGTACCCTAGCGGCGTCAGGGCATGGGCGATATTGGCGCCCTCGTTCTCGAAGGAGACGAAGTCGTAGCCGCCGCCCGGGATCGACAGCACGCCCACGCCATTGGGCGTTTCGGGGCGATAGACGTGAATGGCCGGCTCCGACACGCCCCGCAGCCACAGCTGGCGGTCGTCCGGCGCGCCGTTGATCGAGGGATTGAAGGTCGGCCGGTTGGTGTCTCCGCCCGGCAGGCCTTCCGGCCAAAGCGGGATCGTCTCACGCGGCGGCCAGGGATCGCCGGAGGCGAGGGTGATGGGATTCTCGAGCGGCTGCGCGGATGTCTGGAGGGCGGCGGTCGCCGCCGTCGCGCCGATCGCGGTCGTCAAGAAACGTCGGGTCATCATTCACTCAACTCCGCTTCCCCGGCGAAGGCCGGGGTCCAGATTACAAAACGCCGTCGCGTGGCGGACGCGCTTGGCCATCCTGACCGCCAAACACCGAGTCTTACAATCTGGACCCCGGCATTCGCCGGGGAGACGGTTCGCGAGAGATTGGAATACCGCCCGCCGCCCGCTAAACCGCCACCACATCCTTCACGACCGGACCCGCTCCCATGACCGACATCGTCGACATCACCGCCCGCCAGATCCTGGACAGCCGCGGCAATCCGACGGTGGAGGTGGACGTGACCCTGGAGGACGGATCGTTCGGCCGCGCCGCCGTGCCCTCGGGCGCCTCCACCGGCGCGCATGAGGCGGTCGAGCTGCGCGACGGCGACAAGGACCGCTGGGGCGGCAAGGGCGTCGAAAAGGCGGTGGAGGCCGTCAATGGCGAGATCTTCGACGCCCTGTCGGGCTTCGACGCCGAGGATCAGCGCCGGCTGGACGGGGCGCTGATCGAACTGGACGGGACCGAGAACAAGGCCCGACTGGGCGCCAACGCCATCCTGGGCGTCAGCCTGGCCGCCGCCAAGGCCAGCGCCATCTCGTC
>CAXBPJ010000485.1:0-1836 GCA_963977325.1 uncultured Brevundimonas sp.
GATCGCGCCGGGATAGCCGTCGGCGACATCGTCGTCTCGGTGAACGGCGAGGCCGTCGCGAACCAGACGGAAGTGACGCGCCTGGTGGGCCAGGCCAAGCCAGGCGACAGCATCCGGATTGGCGTGATCCGCGACGGCCGCGAACGAACCCTGACCGCACGCGCCGATACGCGGCCGCCGGAGTCCGAGCTCGATCGGCTGAGGCAGGGCGGCGGCGCCTCCCCCGACGTCGCCCCAGATTCCACGGCAGGCACTGTTGTGGCTGGACTTCGGGTGTCGGAAATCACGCCGATTCTGCGCCAGCGCTACAGCTTGCCGGACACGGCCCGAGGCGTGGTGGTCACAGGCGTGGAAGACGGGGGCGATCGTCGCTTCACGCCGGGGATCGTCATCTTCCGAGCGATGACCAGCGCGGTGAATTCTGTGGAGGATTTGCAAGCCGCCGTCACCAGGGCCCGTCAGTCAGGGCAGGACCAAATCTTCCTGCTGGTGCGAACGACCAACGGCAACCAGTCGGTGGTGATGGACCTTCCCGACGCGGAGTAATGGACTGACCGGATCGCCGCCGATGCGCTACCATCGGCGGCGATTCACTTTCGGGGGCTGAGGAATGCGCATTCTGGTGGTTGAGGACGACGCCGAGGCCGCCGGCGCCATGGTCCGGGGCCTGAGCGAGGCCGGCAACGAGGTGGTCCATGCGCCCGACGGCGCCTATGGGTTGATTGAAGCCCAGAAGGGGGGCTTTGACGTGCTGATTGTCGACCGCATGATGCCGCGACTGGACGGCGTCGGCATGGTCGAGACCCTGCGCGGCATGGGCGACCAGACGCCGGTGCTGTTCCTGTCGGCCCTGGGCGAGGTCGAGGACCGGGTTACGGGCCTCAAGGCCGGCGCCGACGACTATCTGGTCAAGCCCTACGCCTTCGCCGAGCTGACCGCCCGGGTCGAGGCCCTGGCCCGTCGCCGCGAGACCGGCGGCGTCCAGACGGTGCTCAAGGTCGGCGACCTGGAGATGAACCTGATCGCCCGCACCGTTCACCGGGGAGAGACCGAGATCGACCTGCAGCCGCGCGAGTTCCAGCTGCTGGAGTTCCTCATGCGCCACGCCGGCCAGTCGGTGACCCGCACCATGCTGCTCGAGAAGGTCTGGGAGTATCATTTCGACCCGCAGACCAATGTCATCGACGTGCACATCAGCCGCCTGCGCGCCAAGATCGACAAGGGTTTCGACCGCCAAATGCTCCAGACCGTGCGCGGCGCCGGGTACCGGCTGGAGGCCTGAGTGAATTCTCCCTCCCTGGAGGGGAGGGTGGTCGCGAAGCGACCGGGTGGGGAGGGCTGAGTGGCGATCATCGCCCGCGCACGAGACCTGAGAAAGCGCCTGACGCCCGCCGAGGCGCGGCTGTGGCTGTCCTTGCGCGACCTCCGTTCAGAGGGTCTGCACTTCAGGCGACAGGCCCCGATGATGGGCTTCATCCTCGACTTCGCCAATTTGGACAGGCGAGTCGCGGTCGAGGTGGACGGCACATCGCATTGGACCGAAGAGGCGCCGGGTGGTTGACTCTCCGTTTCGACAACCACGATGTGCGAGGTCGCCTGGAAGGGGTGGTCGCGCGGATCAGTGAGGTGTGTCTGGCGCGGCCAGGTCGGCGGGCGGGACTTGCCATCGATCAAGGCGAGGAGCGCTCCCACCCGGTCGCTGCGCGACCACCCTCCCCTGAAGGGGAGGGAGATTTTTCGTGAAACTCCCCTCCCTTTTCCGACGCACGCCCTTCCGGCTGACGCTGCTGTTTCTCGCCCTGTTCGCGGCGGCGGCCAGCGCGGTGCTGGCCTGGG
>CAXBPJ010000486.1:0-1828 GCA_963977325.1 uncultured Brevundimonas sp.
CCAAGCCCCTCCACCACTTCGCGGTCCCCCTCCCCATCGCTGCGCGACGGGGAGGAAAGTGACGATGCTCATGCCTTCACCCGCTCCAACGCCTGCGCCAACGGCACGGACAGCTTCTCGCCCGTCGCCCGCCGCTTAAGTTCGACCACGCCCTCCGTCAGACCCTTGGGTCCGATGGTCAGCTGCCAGGGAATGCCGATCAGGTCGGCGGTGGCGAACTTGCCGCCCGGGCGCTCGTCAGTGTCGTCGTACAAGACATGTTTACCGGCCGCTTCCAGCTGAAGCACCGCGTCCTCGCAGGCGGCCGAACAGGCCGCGTCATTGGCGCGCAGATTGATCACCACCACGTCGAACGGGGCCACGGCGTCCGGCCAGATGATGCCGCCCTCGTCATGGCTGGCCTCGATGATGGCGCCCAGCAGGCGGGACACCCCGACGCCGTAGCTGCCCATGTGCACGGCCGTGTCCTTACCGTCCGGCCCCTGCACCCGCGCCTTCATCGGCTCGGAATATTTGGTCCCGAAATAGAAGATGTGGCCGACCTCGATCCCGCGTGCGGTCAGGCGGTCGCCCTCGGCCGTCTCGCTGTCAAAGCGCGCCGCGTCATGCATCGACGATGCCCTGCAGATCGTCCCAGTCGACATCCGCGCCGGGCGCGTCCATCTCGACAAGCTTCCTGTCGCAGAACACCTGGCTCTCACCTGTGTCGGCCAGCACGATGAACTCGTGGCTTAGGTCGCCACCGATCGGCCCGGTGTCCGCCCGCATCGGCACGGCCTTCAGCCCCATCCGCGCGAAGGTGTTCAGATAGGCCACGAACATCCGGTTATAGGCCTTGCGCGCCGAGGCCTCGTCCAGATCGAACGAATAGGCGTCTTTCATCAGGAACTCGCGCCCGCGCATCACCCCGAACCGCGGCCGCCGCTCGTCGCGGAACTTCCACTGAATGTGAAACAGGTTCAGCGGCAGGGCCTTGTAGCTCTTCACAAAGCTGCGGAAGATGTCGGTGATCATCTCCTCGTTGGTCGGCCCGTACAGAAGCTCGCGCTCGTGCCGGTCGGTGATCCGCAGCATCTCCGGCCCATAGGCGTCATAACGCCCCGACTCGCGCCACAGATCGGCCAGCTGCAGCGTCGGCATCAGCACCTCGACGGCGCCCGCCCTCACCTGCTCCTCGCGCACGATCTGCTCGATCTTGTTCAGCACCCGCAGACCCAGCGGCAGCCAGGCGTAGATGCCCGCCGCCTCCTGTTTGATCAGGCCGGCGCGCAGCATCAGCTGGTGCGACACGATCTGGGCGTCCGACGGCGCCTCTTTTAGCGTAGGCAGGAAATAGCGCGACAGGCGCATCAGCAGATCCGGCGACAGGGGAAGGACATTCGCTTTAGCCGGGCGTCGTGGGGCGGCGCAATGCGAGCCTTCATCCTTCAGGCAGTCGCGGATCCGCCTCGAACCCCATCAGACTTGGATAGAGGTCGCGCCAATCCGGATTGCGGCGCTCTATGAGCTCCGGCTTCCAGACCCTGTTCCATCGCTTGAGAGCCTTCTCGCGACGGGTCGCCTCGGTAACGAAGCTGTGCTGCTCATACCAGACGAGCAGGCCACAGCCATGCTTTCGGGTGAACCCTTCGACCATGCCCTCGCGGTGCTGCGTCGCCCGCGAATAGAGGTCGCTGGTCATGCCGGTATAGAGCACGCCCAGAGGCCGGGTGGCTTGGATGTAGGTCGCGATGAAGGGTATGTAGCCGCCCATGCCGCAAATGCAGGACGAACCACGCCAGCCGTCAAGGCGCTGCCTCCACCCTCCCAGCCGTCACCCTCGGGCTTG
>CAXBPJ010000487.1:0-1826 GCA_963977325.1 uncultured Brevundimonas sp.
GGATGACATCCTGCGCGAGTCGCGAGGCACCGTTGTCAATCTCCAGGCCGAGACCGAGAACCACCCGGATCTGGTGGACCGGGCCTCGTCGGAATCCGATCGGGCGCTGGAACTCCGCACCCGGGACCGGCAGCGCAAGCTGATTTCCAAGATCGACGACGCTCTGCGCCGGATCGAGGACGGCTCCTACGGCTATTGCGAGGACACCGGCGAGCCCATCAGCCTGGGTCGTCTCGAGGCCCGGCCGACCGCGACCCTGTCGGTCGAGGCCCAGGAGCGCCACGAGCGCCGCGAGCGTGTCCACCGCGACGACTGACGGCCGCCTTGACTTCGCCGGAGCGGGGGACGACCTAGCCGCCTTCGCGTCTCCAGGGTTCTCCGCATGTCCGTCAAGGTTCGTTTCGCCCCGTCGCCCACGGGCCGACTGCATGTCGGCAACGTCCGCACCGCCCTGGTCAACTGGCTGTTCGCGAAAGGCCAAGACCCGGAGAATGGGGGTGGGCGATTCGTTCTGCGTATCGACGACACCGACCTGGCCCGCTCGACGCCCGAGTTCGAGCAGGGGATCGAGGATGATCTGCGCTGGCTGGGCCTGGAGTGGGACGAGCGCCACAACCAGTCCAAGCGGTTCGACGCCTATCACGACGCCGCCGATCGGCTGAAGGCGGCCGGGCGGCTGTATCCCTGTTATGAAACCGGCGACGAACTGGACCGTCGCCGCAAGGTGCAGCTGTCGCGCGGCCTGCCGCCCATCTATGACCGCGCGGCCCTCAGCCTGACCGAGGACGACAAGGCGAAGCTGGAGGCGGAAGGGCGCCGTCCGCATTGGCGCTTCAAGCTGGATGGCCGTCGGGTCGCCTGGGAAGATCTTGCGCGCGGCCATGCCGAAGTGGACACCGCCTCCATGTCCGATCCGGTGCTGATCCGCGAGGACGGGCTTTATCTCTACACCCTGCCGTCAGTGGTGGACGACATCGACATGGGCATCACCCATGTCATCCGGGGCGAGGACCACGTCACCAACACCGGCGCCCAGATCGAAATCTTCGAGGCGCTGGGCGGCCCGGTTCCGGACTTTGCGCATATGCCGCTGCTGGTCGACGCCAATGGCGACGCCCTGTCCAAGCGGCTGGGTTCGTTGTCGATCGCCCAACTTCGCGAGGAGGGGATCGAGCCGATCGCCATTACCAGCCACCTGGCCCGTATCGGCACCTCGGATCCTCTGGAGGTCGCGCCGTCGATCGAAGCGCTGGGCCAGGGTTTCGCCTTTTCCAAGATGGGCCGGTCGCCGGCGCGCTATGACGAGACTGACCTGAAGCGGCTGAACGCCCAGGCGCTGCACGCCCTGGACTATTCCGCGGCTCGGCCGCGTCTCGCCGCCCTGGGCTGCGACCTGGGCGAGGCGTTCTGGGAGGCCGTGCGGCCGAACCTGGAGGTCTTCGGCGATGTCGAGGAGATGGCGCGGATCGTCCAGGGGCCGATAAGCCCCCTGATCGAGGACCCTGCCTTCGCCGAGGTGGCCCTGGAGGTGCTGCCCGAAACGCTCGGCGCTGACGCCTGGTCGGTGTGGACCGCCGCCGTCAAGGAGCGGACCGGGGCCAAGGGCAAGGCGCTGTTCATGCCGCTGCGCCTGATCCTGACGGGACAGGGCCACGGACCGGACATGGCGTCGCTGGTTCCCCTGATCGGGCGCGAGCGGATCGCCGGGCGGCTGCGCGGCGAGACGGTCTGACGCGACATCTCGCCCCGGCGCATTGCACAGCCTGCGGATGCCGCTAGAGCCTGATCCGTTGAGACGGGATCGCTTCGCGATCCTGTCGATGCGG
>CAXBPJ010000488.1:0-1825 GCA_963977325.1 uncultured Brevundimonas sp.
CGCTCGACCGTGGTGGCCTGGGGCGTCACCTGAACCTTGACCGGATCCTTGAGCAGTTCGCCGGCCAGCTTGCCGATCTCACCGGGCATGGTGGCCGAAAAGAACAGGTTCTGGCGCTTGGCGGTCATGCGGCTGACGACCTGGCGGATCGGCTTGATGAAGCCGAGGTCCAGCATCTGGTCGGCCTCGTCCAGCACGAAAATCTCGGTGGCCGACAGGTCGATGTTCTTCTGCTGGATGTGGTCCAGCAGGCGGCCGGGCGCGGCGACCAGGACGTCGAGGCCCTGCTGCATGGCCCGTTCCTGGGCGCCGTATTTCACGCCGCCGAAGACGACCGCCACGCGGAAGCCCAGATGCTTGCCATAGGTCTTGAAGCTCTCGCCGATCTGGGTGGCCAGTTCGCGGGTGGGCGACAGGATCAGGGCGCGCGTGGTGCGCGGCACGGGAGGGGTGCGGCTGGCGGCCAGGCGGTGCAGGATCGGCAGGGCGAAGGCCGCCGTCTTGCCGGTGCCGGTCTGGGCGATGCCCAGCAGGTCCTTGCCCTGCATCACATCGGGGATGGCCTGAGCCTGGATCGGGGTCGGGGTCACATAGCCCTCGGCGCTGAGCGCCTGAAGGAGGGCGGGGTTGAGGCCCATGGCCTCGAAAGTGGTCTTGGTCACGTGAGTGCGTCTTTCGAATGCGATCGCGCGCAAACGAGCCTGTTCATCAGGACCGCGCGCGACCATCCCGGCGGGCCGGGAGGGATCGGGCGCCGTCCCGCGTGTCCGGACGACGAATGATTTCGATATGGGCCGGCCGTTCGACAGTCAGGTTTTCGGTTCTCGAAAACCCACACGCGCTGGAGCGCGCCGGTCATCGCAGGGTGCGATTGAGCCGGCATGTGGGCCCGGATCATGGCCTAGTCAAGGCGAGGCGGTTAGAAGCGCCGACAGCCGAGGAATTCTCGAATGCCGGATTTTTCCCGCCCTCTGGTCATGGGCATCGTCAATGTGACGCCGGACAGCTTTTCCGACGGGGGCCGCTGGGCGGGGCCTGAGGCGGCGATCGCGCACGGAATAAAGCTGATCGAACAAGGGGCGGATATCCTCGACATCGGCGGCGAGAGCACTCGGCCGAGGGCGGAACCGGTGGGTCTGGCCGAGGAGCTGGCTCGGGTTCTGCCGGTGATCGAGGGCCTGGCCGCGCGGACCGACTGGGCGATCAGCATCGACACCACCAAGCCCGAGGTGGCCGAGGCGGCGGTCGCGGCGGGCGCGTCGATGTGGAACGACGTATCGGCCCTGGCGGTGCCCGGAGCGGCCGAGGCGGCCGCGCGGCTGGGGTGTGAGGTGGTGCTGATGCACAGGCGGGGCGAACCGCAGACCATGCAGGACGCGCCCCACTATGACGACGTGGTCGCCGAGGTGATCGTCGAGCTGTCCGCTCGCGCCGAGGCGGCGGTCGCGGTGGGCGTGGCGCGCGAGCGAGTCTGGCTGGACCCCGGCATCGGCTTCGGCAAGACGGCGGCGCACAATCTGACCCTGGTCCGCCATCTGGATCGTCTGGTCGCCCTGGGCTTGCCGGTGCTGTTCGGCGCCAGCCGCAAGCGGACGATCCAGTCCGTCGATCCGACCGCGACCGGGGCCGACGACCGGCTGGGCGGATCGCTGGCCCTGGCTCTGGAGGCCGCGCGGGCGGGGGCGCGGGCGATCCGGGTCCATGACGTGCGCGAGACGGTTCAGGCGCTGAAACTGCAGGCGGCGATCCGCGAGGCTTGACGGCGCGACGCCGTGAGGGCGATGCAGGGTGACGAACGGGAGGCCGGATGGCGGGACGCAAGAAG
>CAXBPJ010000489.1:0-1823 GCA_963977325.1 uncultured Brevundimonas sp.
CGCCTTCGGCGAGGAGACGCCGATTCGTCTGATCGAGCGCCTGCGGCCCGATGTGCTGATCAAGGGGGCGGACTACACCCGCGAGGGCGTGGTCGGCGGTGATCTGGTCGTGAGCTGGGGCGGGGAGGTGCGGCTGGCCACCTTCGAGGACGGCTTCTCCACCACCCGGACGATCGAGAAGATGCGGAGCGAGTCATGAGCCGACCGATGATCGTGGTGACCGGCGGGGCGGGCTTCATCGGCTCGAACATCGTGGCGCGCCTGTCCGAGCGGGGCGGGGCCGATATCGTGGTGGTCGATCGGTTGCGGACCGCCGACAGCCGCAAGTGGCGCAACATCGCCAAACACGCCATTCACGATTTCTGGGCGCCCGAGGTGCTGTTCGACCGGCTGGAGGAGCACGGCGAGCGGGTCGAGATCCACATGGGGGCGGTGTCCTCGACGACCGAACCGGACGCCGACCACATCATCCACTCCAACTTCACCCTCAGCCGCGACCTGTTCGACTGGTGCGCCGTGCGCGACCGCCGGCTGGTCTACGCGTCGTCGGCAGCCACCTATGGCGACGGAGAGGCGGGCTTCGACGACGTGGACGATCCTGAGAGCCTGAAATCGCTCCGCCCCCTTAATGCCTACGGTTACTCGAAAAGCCTGTTCGACATCTACGCCCGCACCAAGGCCGGACGGGAAGAGGCGCCGCCGCAGTGGGCGGGGCTCAAGTTCTTCAACGTCTATGGCCCCAACGAATATCACAAGGGCGGCATGAAGTCGGTCGTGGCCCAGATCTGGCCCAAGGTGGCGGCGGGCGAGCGGGTCGAGCTGTTCCGCTCGCACCGGCCCGACTACGCCGACGGTGAGCAACTGCGTGACTTTGTTTTCGTCGACGATGTGGTCGATATGGTCGTCTGGCTGCTGGACAGCCCCGAGGTCTCGGGCGTGTTCAACGCCGGGTCCGGCCAGGCGAGATCCTTCCTCGATCTGGCGACGGCGACCTTCGCCGCCGCCGGACGTGAGCCCGACATCGGCTTCATCGACATGCCCGAGGTGATCCGCGACCGGTATCAGTATTTCACCGAGGCCCGGATGGAGCGGATCCGCGCCGCCGGCTGGACCGGCCCCTCCACGCTGCTGGAGGAGGGGGTCCGGCGCTACGTCCAGGACTTCCTGAGCCAGCCGGACCCGTATCGATGAGGACTCTCTTGTCCGTTTCCCCGGCGACCCGAAGGGCGGCGCGAAGCGTCAAGGCCGGGGCCCAGGATCACATGCGCCGGCGCCTGCCCCCCTGGACCCCGGCCTTCGCCGGGGAGACGGTGTAGGGAGTGGCCCGCCGTAAGCCTCGCCTGACCCTTCGCCAGTGGCTAGGTTGGCTGCTGCTGGCCATGGTGCTGGTCGTCGCCGCCGGGATCGCCGTGTGGCGCGGCGACATCCTGCGCGCCAAGCTGGATCCCAACATCCCGTTTCAGGCCTATGACCCGCCCCCGGCGCCCGACTACGCCGACCCGTCCTCCTGGGCCCTGCGAGATGCCGGTTTGCCGGAGGGGTCGGGAGGCGCGGCCGTGTTCTTCGTGCACCCGACCACTTTCGCCGGGGCGGAGTGGCTGGCCCCGATCGGCGACACGCGTGCTGAGGCCTTTCTGGAGCGTGTCGTGCTGCCGAACTACGCCGGGCCGTTCGCGCGGGCGGGGGTGATCAGCGCGCCCCGCTATCGCCAGGCCGGGCTCTATGCCCGGCTGACCCTTCGGGATGACGCGCGCGAGGCCCGCGCCTTCGCCTACCGCGATATCGCCGAGGCCTTCGAGGCCTGGCTGGCGCGCCACCCGGAC
>CAXBPJ010000490.1:0-1819 GCA_963977325.1 uncultured Brevundimonas sp.
GATCGCGCCCGGCGGCCGGCTTGGCAAGCTTATTCGGCCGCCATCCGCGCGCTTTCGGCCTCGTCGAGACGCCGTTCAAGCGCCGCGTGCTGGTCCCACAGCGGCTTAGGCAGGCGATCGCCGAACCGCTCATAGAAGGCCGGGATCAGGCCCGCCTCCTCGCGCCAGACATCGATGTCGACGCCTAGCAGAGTGTCCATCGCGTCCTCGGACAGGCTCAGCCCAGCGGTGTCGATCTGGCCCGGTTTGGGCGTCAGGCCGATCGGCGTCTCGACCGCCCCGACCTCGCCTTCCAGCCGGCGCACGATCCAGTCCAGCACGCGGACATTGTCGCCGAATCCCGGCCAGACGAAGCGTCCCTCGTCGTCCTTCCTGAACCAGTTGACGAAAAAGACCTTGGGCAGCCCAGCCGGATCGCGGCCCTCGCCCATCGTCAGCCAGTGACCGAAATAGTCGCCCATGTTGTAGCCGCAGAAGGGCAGCATGGCGAAGGGATCGCGGCGCAACTCGCCGATGGCGTTCTCGGCCGCCGCCGTGCCTTCCGAGGCGACCGTCGAGCCCATGAACACCCCGTGCTCCCAGTCGAAGGCCTGGGTCACCAGCGGCACGGCCGAGGCGCGGCGTCCGCCGAACAGGATGGCCGAGATCGGCACACCGCGCGGGTCTTCCCACTCCGGCGCGATGGTCGGGCACTGGCCGGCCGGGGCGGCGAAACGGGCGTTGGGGTGGGCGGCCGGCTCGCCGCGCGATGGGTCGAACGGGCACCCCTTCCAGTCGGTCAGCCCTTCGGGCGCGTCCTTGGTCAGCCCTTCCCACCACACGTCGCCGCAGGCGGTGCGGGCGGTGTTGGTGAAGATGGTGTTCGATCCCAGGGTGGCGATGGCGTTGGCGTTTGTCTCGGCGCTCGTGCCGGGCGCGACGCCGAAGAAGCCGGCCTCGGGGTTCACCGCATACAGGCGGCCGTCGTCGCCGAAGCGCATCCAGGCGATGTCGTCGCCCACCGTCTCGGCCTTCCAGCCCGGCAGGGTGGGCTGCAGCATGGCGAGGTTGGTCTTGCCGCAGGCCGAGGGGAAGGCGGCGGCGACATAGTGCACCCGCTGCTTCGGGTCGGTCAGCTTGAGGATCAGCATGTGCTCGGCAAGCCAGCCCTCGTCGCGGGCCATCACCGAGGCGATGCGAAGCGCGTAGCACTTCTTTCCCAAGAGGGCGTTGCCGCCATAGCCGGAGCCATAGGACCAGATCTCGCGGCTCTCGGGGAAATGGACGATCCACTTGTCGGGATTGCAGGGCCAGGCCTCGGCCAGCGGCGCGCCCAAGGTGTGAACGCAGGGCACGAACACGCCGTCCTCACCCAGGGCCTCGAGCGCCTGCGCGCCCATGCGGGTCATCACCCCCATCGACAGGGCGACATAGCCGCTATCGGTCAGCTCGACGCCCAGGGCGCTGATCGGCGAGCCGATGGGGCCCATCGAGAAGGGCACGACATACATGGTGCGGCCGGCCATGCAGCCCTCGAACAGGCCGCCCAGCCGTTCGCGCATCTCGACCGGATCGGCCCAGTTGTTGGTCGGGCCGGCGTCGGCCTTGTCCTCGGAACAGATGAAGGTGCGGCTCTCGACCCGCGCCACGTCGCCGGGATCGGAGGCGGCGTAATAGCTGCCGGGCTTCTTTTCGGGATTCAGGGGGATCAAGGTGCCGAGCTGCACCAGATCGGCGGCGATGGCCTCCCGTTCGGATTCGGAGCCGTCGCACCAGTGCACGCGCGCCGGTTTGGTCAAGGCGGCGATCTCGGCGACCCAGGCCTGCAAACCCGCATGCG
>CAXBPJ010000491.1:0-1817 GCA_963977325.1 uncultured Brevundimonas sp.
CGGGATCGGACGCCGCCAGCCGATAGGACGGCGACCTCAGGTGGGCCTCGAGCCCGGGCGGGACGGCCATCGTATCGTCGATCATCCCCTCGCCCGCTCCACCTCGTCGACGAAGGGATTGGCGCGCAACGCGGCCATGATGTTCGTGGCGTGGCGGGCGTCGGCGACGTCCAGATCGATCTCCACGTCGAAGAAGTCGTGCTGGCGGCGCGTCATGATCAGATTGAGGATGTTGCCGCCGGCCTCGCCGATCAGGGTGGCGACCTGACCCAGGACGCCGGGCGCGTTCCTCATTGTGGCGACGATCTTGGTGGTGGCGACGGCGTCATGCTGGGCCTGGGGCGTCCACTGGAGGTCCATCCACACCGAATCGTCGTCGGCCGCGTCGGTCAGGCGATTGCAGTCGATGGTGTGGACGGTCAGGCCGTGGTCCGGCTCCAGCACGCCCACGATGCGATCGCCCGGCACCGGCTGGCAGCAGGCGCCGAAGTGGATCACCACGCCCGGCGTCAGGCCCGAGCCGCGCACGAACAGCCGCGCGTCCGTGCCGTCCTCGATCCGGCGGCGGCCGCTGTTGGCCACGCCCGCGCCCTTCAGCCCCGGATAGAGAATCTCTACAACCCGCGTCGCCGAGATACGGCCGCGGCCGATGGAGTCGAACAGGTCCTCCTCGCCCTGCAGCACCAGCGTCTCAAGGGCGGGGGCCAGGGTGGCCTCGGCCAGCGTCTTGTCGACCCGGGCGAAGGCCTGCTCCAGCGTGGCCTTGCCAAGCTTCTGGAACTCGTCGCGCTCGCTCGCGCGGATGAATCGGCGGATGGCGGCGCGGGCCCGGCCCGTGATGGTCAGGTTTCGCCAGTCGCTGGGCGCCTCCTTCTTGGAGCCGCGCACGATCTCCACCACGTCGCCGTTCTGCAGCAGGGTGCGCATCGGTTTCAGTTCGCCGTTGATCTTGGCGCCCACGGCGGTGTCGCCCACCTCGGTATGGACCGAATAGGCGAAATCCAGAGGCATGGCTCCCGTGGCAGGGTGATCAGCTGGCCCTTGGGCGTGAAGACGAAGACCTGATCCAGGTACATCTCCAGCTTGGCGTGCTCGACCCAGTCCTCGCCGCCCTCGCCCTGCTCCATGACCTGGACCAGGTGGCGCAAGGTCAGCAGCGGATCGCGGCCGCCGTCCCGCTCCATCCCCTCGCGGTCGAAGCCGTAGGACTTGTTCTTGTAGCGCCAGTGCGCCGCCACCCCGTCCTCGGCGACCCGGTTCATCACCTCGGTGCGGATCTGCATCTCGATGCGCAGTCCGCCCGGCCCGACCACCGTGGTGTGCAGGCTGCGGTAGTTGTTGGACTTGGGGGTCGAGATGAAGTCCTTGAACCGCTCGGGGACCATCGGCCATTCGCGGTGGATGACGCCCAGCGCGCGGTAGCACTCGTCCTCGTTCTCCACGAGCACGCGGAACCCATAGATGTCCGACAGGGCGGAGAAGCCCACCGACTTCCGCTGCAGCTTTCGCCAGATCGAATAGGGCGTCTTCTGCCGGCCCAGGACCCGGGCCTGGATGCCGGTCTCGGACAGCACCTGCTCGACCTCCTCGGCCACCTTCTCGACCGCCGCGCCGTGCTCCAGCTTCAGGGCGTCCAGGCGCCGCTGGATGGCGGTGCGCGCCGTCGGATTGAGATGCTCGAAGGCCAGCTCCTCCAGCTCGGAGGCGATGGAGTGGATGCCGATCGACCGGCCCAGCGGCGCATAGACCTCCAGCGTCTCGCGGCTGATCCGCTCGCGCTTGTGTGGCTTGACGAACTGCAGAGTCCGCATGTTGTG
>CAXBPJ010000492.1:0-1814 GCA_963977325.1 uncultured Brevundimonas sp.
GGCCCACCTTCTCCCGCAAGGGGAGAAGGGCCGCGGCGACTGCGCTAGACTCTCCCCCTTGCATCCCCGATTCGAAGCCGCATGACCATCCACACCCCGCCGCCGGAAGGCGGTCGCATCGTCGACGAGCCGCTGGAGCAGGCGCTTTCCCGCCGCTACCTCGCCTATGCGCTCTCGACCATCACCAACCGGGCGCTTCCGGACGTGCGCGACGGCTTCAAGCCGGTCCACCGCCGCATCCTCTACGCCATGCACCAGATGCGGCTGAACCCGCAGGCCGCCGCGCGCAAATGCGCCAAGGTCGTCGGCGAGGTGATGGGCGGCTACCACCCGCACGGCGACGCCTCGATCTATGACGCCCTGGTCCGCCTCGCCCAGGATTTCGCCCAGCGCTATCCGCTCGTCGACGGCCAGGGCAATTTCGGCAACATCGACGGCGATAACGCCGCGGCCATGCGCTACACCGAGTGCAAGCTGACGCCCGCCGCCATGCTGCTTCTGGACGGGATCGACCAGGACGCCGTCGACTTCCGCGCCACCTATGACGACCAGGACGAAGAGCCGGTCGTCCTGCCCGGCGGCTTCCCCAACCTCTTGGCCAATGGCTCGTCGGGCATCGCCGTGGGCATGGCCACCTCCATCCCGCCCCACAATGTCGGCGAGCTGATCGACGCCTGCCAACTGCTCTTGGAGAGGCCTGAGGCCACAACCGAGGAGCTCGTCGCCCTGGTCCCCGGTCCCGATTTCCCCACCGGCGGCGTCGCCGTCGAGGGGCACGCGGCCCTGCTGGACGCCTATGAGACCGGCCGGGGCGGCGTGCGCCTGCGCGCCCGCTGGGAGACCGAGGATCTGGGCCGCGGCGTGTGGCGCATCGTCGTCACCGAGATGCCCTACCAGGTGCAGAAATCGAAACTGATCGAGGCCCTGGCCGACCTGATCGAGACCAAGAAGGCCCCCCTGCTGGCCGACGTCCGCGACGAATCGGCCGAGGACATCCGTTTGGTCCTCGAACCCAAGAGCCGCACGGTAGAGCCCGAGGTGCTGATGGAGAGCCTGTTCAAGCTCTCCGACCTCGAGATCCGTTTCCCCATCAACATGAACGTGCTGGACGCCACCGGCACGCCCGGCGTGCTCGGCCTCAAGCCCTGCCTCCAGGCCTTCCTCGACCACCGCCGCGAGGTGCTGATCCGCCGGGCGAACTGGCGCATCGCCCGCGTCGAGAAGCGGCTGCACCTATTGGAAGGCCTCCGGATCGTCTTCCTCAACCTCGACGAGGTGATCCGCATCGTGCGCGAGGAGGATCAGCCCAAGGCCGTCCTCATCGCCCGCTTCGGCCTGACCGAGGTCCAGGCCGACTACGTCCTCGACACCCGCCTGCGTCAGCTGGCCCGGATCGAGGAAATGGCCATCGAGACCGAATACAACGAACTGTCGGACGAACTGGCCGGTCTCAAGGCCATGATCGCCTCCCCGGCCAAGCAGAACGCCCTGCTCAAGATCGGCCTGACCGACGTGCGCAAACAGATGGTCTCGCCGCGCCGCACCACCATCGCCGAGGCGGTGGACGCCTCCGCCCTCGTCGCCCCCGAGGCCTTCATCCCGCGCGAGGCCATCACCGTCATCCTGTCCGAGCGCGGCTGGATCCGCGCCGCCAGGGGCAAGGTCGATGACCCGTCCGAGCTCAAGTTCAAGGAGGGCGACAAGCTGGCCTTCCTGGTCCCGGCCTTCACCACCGACAAGCTGCTGGTGGCGGCGTCGGACGGCCGCATCTTCACCGTCGGGGCCGACAAGCTGGCCTCCGGGCGCGGCCACGG
>CAXBPJ010000493.1:0-1804 GCA_963977325.1 uncultured Brevundimonas sp.
GGATCGCGCCGGCGTGCTGGCGGCTGCGGTCGGGCAGGCCCGGCTGGGCCTCCAGCAGCTCGGAATAGCCCACGATGGTGGTCAGAGGCGTGCGCAGCTCATAGGAGACGCTGCCGACGAACTCCCGCTTCAACAGCTGGCTCTCGGCCAAGGCGGCCTCGCGCTGGGCCAGGGCTGTCTCCAGCTCGCGGCGGGCGGTGACATCCGAGAAGGCGACCAGGGTGGCGCCATCCGGCAGGGGTCGGGTCTGCCAGGCGGCGACGCGGCGGTCGGCGGTGCGGCCTTCGCCCGAGATCGGCACTCGGCTCTGCGGATCAGGATCGGCGACGCGAGCCTTCAGCCCCAGCCACAGGCTCTCGTCCGGAATGACCGGTCGGCACAGGTCGGCCACCGCGTCAAAGTCGGCGGCCACGGCCAGCTGGTCGGCGCTGACCCGCCAGAAAGTCTCGAACGCCTCGTTGTGCAGCCTCAGCCGACCATCCGAGCCGAACACGGCGACGGCGTCGTTCAGCTTATCCAGCGTCGCCGTCTGGACCTGGAGTTGGGCGTTGTAGCGAGCCCGCAATTCCAGTTCCCGCGTGATGTCCGAGAACAGCAGCAGCACCCCACCCAGGGGATGCGGCTGACGCACCACCCGCAGGGTGCGACCGTCGGGCAGGGACCAGCTGTCGTCCGGCGAGGCCTCGGACGCCCCATAGAAGTCCAGCTCCGCCGCCTTCCACGCCCCATAGTCGCGCATTTCCGGCAGCTGGCGGCGCTGGCGCAATCGGTCCAGCAATTCGGAATGGGTCGGCCGCTCGTCCAGCCAGGCCGGGTCGAGCGCGAACAGCTGCTGGAAGGCGGTGTTGTGGAAGGCGAGCCGCTTGGACGGGCCGAAGATGGCCACGGCGTCGGCCAGGTGGTTCAGGGTTTCGTCGTGGCCCTCGACATGGCGGCGCAAGGTGTCGCGGGTTTCCTCGGCCTCGGTGGCGTCGATGGCGAAGGCGGCGATCAGACCCGACCGATTGAAGCCCCGGGTCGCCGCCGCCACCGGCTGGGCCACGATCCGCCAGGCCCGGCGGCGACCGCCCAGTGTGGTCCAGCGGAAGCTGTCCTGAAGCTCACCCGTCCGACGCGCCTCTCCGACCACCGCCTCGATGTTGCGGTCGAAACCCAGCTTCGCCTCGCGCGCCGCCTCGACGCTGTCGGCGCCCATCTCCGCCAGCCAGGCTTGGTTGGCCCAGACCAGTCCGCCCTCGCGATCGACCAGCCAGGTCGGGGTTGGCGAATTGTCGACCAGCGGCTCGACCGGAACGTCGCGGACCACGGCCGCCTCGGGCGCCAGGCGCAGCCAGGCCGATCCGCCGATGGCCCGCCCTTCGACATGGAGCGCGCCGTGCGCCGTCTCGATCGTCAGATCACAGGGCTCGCCCCGTGCGATCAGAGCGTCGAGCCGTTCACGAACGGAGACCGAACTGGACGCCACGGCGGCGAACAGGTCTCCGGCTGGCTCGTCGCCGAACATCACCCGTTCCACCTGGGCGATGGCCGGCGCGCTGCCCAAGACCGCCGGCGAGCCGCCGCCCTGCAGGGTCTCCCCAGACACCTCAAGGCGGACGTCCTCGAAGGCCGAAAAGGCGCTGTCGCGCGCCGCCAGCCGCGCTTCGGTCGCGCCCAGACGCTGGGCCAGCAGGTCATTGGCCTCGGCCGCCTTGCGGCGCAGGCGCATGGACCAGGCGCTGACGGCCAGCGCCAGGCTCGCCGCGCCGGCGGCGGCGATGAAGGCGAACTCAGCCTCGGCCATGCTTGCCAGAATCGGCTCCCA
>CAXBPJ010000494.1:0-1794 GCA_963977325.1 uncultured Brevundimonas sp.
GCGCTGATCCTGGGGCTGGGAGACGAGGGCGTCAGCTGGCCGGTCGATCTGATCGGCGCGACCGTGGTCTTCACGCTGGGCTGGCTCTTGTCCGGCACCCTCATCGCCCAGGCCGGACGCGGATCGGAGAGCGTGCCCGGCGCGTAGCGGCGCTGCTCCTGCCGCGTGGAACTCACCGCCCGGCCCCGGCTTCTCAGCGCATGCACGAGCGCCGCCAACTCACCGTCGAGGGACTGACCCTGGCCTATGCTCAGGCCGGCGAGGGCCGACCCGTCGTCCTCCTTCACGGCGCCCTGACGTCGCTGGACGACATGATGATCGCGCTGGGCGATGTCCTGTCGGACGGACGCCAGGTGATCGCCTTTGATCGTCCCGGCAACGGAAGCAGTGAAAGGAGCGCGACGTCCGGCTCGCTCTGGGTCCAGGCCCGCCTGATCAAGCGGGGGCTCGAGGCCCTCGGCGTGCGTCGGCCGATCCTGGTTGGCCACTCCCTGGGCGGCGCCGTCGCCATGGCCATGGCCGCTCTGGCGCCCGAGGATGTCGCCGGGGTGGTCGCGCTGGGCCCCATCGCCTTCCCCGAGGCGCGGCTGGAAATGTTGCTGTTCGGCCCTCGGGCGACGCCGGTCGTGGGCGACGCGGCCTCCTATGCCGCCATGCCGATCGACGCTCTGATCATGCCGGTCCTCTGGCGCGGCATGTTCGCGCCGCAGACCCTTCCCGACGCCTTTCGAGCCGCCTATCCGACCGACCAGGCCGGGGAGCGGGCCAGGTTGCGGGCCGTGGGCGAGGAGGCGGCCTGGCTCGTCGCCGACATGACGCGACTGGCGACGACCTTCGCCGTTTGCCGAACCCCCGTCCATGTCCTCTGCGGCGACGCCGATCTGGTGGTGAACCCCGCCCTGCACGGACGGCTGCTGGCCCGGGTGGCGCCCCAGGCCACCTTTCGAGCAGCGGCTGGCGTGGGGCACATGGTTCACCACATCCGGCCCGACCTTGTGCTTGACGCGGTGCTGGACCTCGAGCGCGCGGCAGTCATCGCCTGACGCGATGCTCGGACCTAGCCCCGCGCCAGGTTTCTCAGCACATAGGGCATCACGCCGCCGGCCTTGAAGTAGTCCAACTCGGTCTGGTTATCGATGCGGCAGCGGACCGGGAAGCGGGCCATCTTGCCGTCCGACGGGCGGAACAGTTCGACCCACAGCTCCTGGCGGGGCTTCAGCTTGCCGGTGTTGACGTCCGACAGGCCCCGGATGGTGACGATCTCCTCGCCGGTCAGGCCCAGGCGGTTCCAGCCGTCCGACTTGAACTGCAGCGGGACCACGCCCATGCCGATCAGGTTGGAGCGGTGGATGCGCTCGTAGCTCTCGGCGATGACGGCGCGAACGCCCAGCAGACGGGTGCCCTTGGCCGCCCAGTCGCGCGACGAGCCGGTGCCGTATTCCTTGCCGGCGAAGACCACCAGCGGCCGACCCTCGGCCTGGTAGCGCATGGCGGCGTCATAGATCGACATGGTGTCGCCCGAGGGGAAGTGCTTGGTCACTCCGCCCTCGATGTCCGGCGTCATCCGGTTCCGGATGCGGATGTTGGCGAAGGTGCCGCGCATCATGACTTCGTGGTTGCCGCGCCGCGCCCCGTAGCTGTTGAAGTCCAGCGGATCGACCCCGTGGGCGGTCAGATAGACGCCGGCGGGCGAGGCCTTCTTGATCGAGCCGGCCGGAGAGATGTGGTCGGTGGTGATCGAGTCGCCGAAGATGCCCAGGATGCGCGCCTCGGTGACGTCGGCGACCGGCGCCG
>CAXBPJ010000495.1:0-1770 GCA_963977325.1 uncultured Brevundimonas sp.
CCGTGACGCCCCAAGACGGGTCGGCCGAGCGCCAAGCCCTGAATGCTCGGGTCTACGATGCGGCTACGGGCTATATCGAACGCCTGTTCTATCGGCGCGACTTCGGCGGCCTCGACTGGGCGGCCGAGGCAGAGGCCCGCCGCGCCCAGGTTGTCAGCGCTGACAGCGAAGCGGACTTCTACCTGGGGCTTGAGGCGCTGATCGACCGGCTGGATGACGATCACACCACCGTGCATGGTCCAACCGAGCGTGCGCGTCTTGTTGCCCGACGTCGCGGCGATCAGGCGGCTGGCTTCGGCTTCGAGGTGCGTCCCGAGGGAGACGCGCGCTGGGTATCGCGCGTGACGCCGGACTCACCGGCCGCGCGAGCCGGGATCGAACCGGGCTGGCAGGTCATCAGCGTCGACGGCGGGCCGCCGCATCTCGGCGCCGGGGCTCGCCTGGGAGACGCCACGACATTCGTGTTCGAGAGCCGCGATGGGCGCCGCCATTCCCACAGCCTTGTGGGCGCCGAGGTGCCGAACTGGCCACGGCGGTCCTATGAACTCAGAGACGACGGCGTGGCGGTGGTTCGATTCGACGATTTCGACGCGCCGACCCTGGAATGGGCGGATGCTCTCTTCGACGACTTCGCCGTAACGCCGCCTCGAGGGCTGGTGATCGACCTCCGGACGAATGGCGGCGGCTATTTCAATATCACCGCTCTGATGCTGGCCCATCTGTTCGATCGCCGCATCGAGGTTGCGGAATGGGACGGTCGATTGATCAACCGGCGCTGGCACACGGATGGGTCCGCGACGCCGTATCTCGGTCCCGTGGGGGTGCTGACCGGTCCGGCCAGCGTCAGCGGCGCAGAGGTGTTCGCCGCCTTGGTGCGGGAAGAGGGGCGCGGTGTGCTGATCGGCGAAACGACGCGCGGCGCGGTGATCGGAACGCGTACGATCGATCTGCCGGACGGTGGGGCGCTCAGCGTCGGCATGATCGACATGATCACGCCCGATGGCGATCGGATCGAAAGCCGATGCGTCGCGCCTGATATCACCGTCCCCCATAACTGGGACGCCGTGCTGCGGGGTGACGATCCCGCCCTCGACGCCGCGATCGCAGTTGTGACCGCCGAAGCCGACGCTCTCAGCCGCTGACGACGCGGACCCTGGAGGCGGCGTATCGAGCCCTTTCGCGGGCTTCATCGATGTCGCCGCCGGTGGCCAGGGCCACGCCCATGCGCCGCCGCTCGTAGGCTTCCGGCTTGCCGAACAGGCGCAGGTCAGCGCCGGGCACGGCCAGGGCCTCGGCTACGCCCTCGAACGCCACGCCCTTCGCCTCTACACCCCCATAGATGACCGCGCTGGCGCCCGGCGCGGTTTGGGCGACGCTAATAGGCAAGCCGAGGATGGCGCGAGCGTGCAGGGCGAATTCCGAGAAGCGCTGGGTGGCCAGGGTGACCAGGCCGGTGTCGTGGGGACGGGGGCTGACCTCGGAAAACCAGACGTCGTCGCCCTTCACGAACAGCTCAACGCCGAATAGGCCAAGACCGCCGAGCGCCTCTGTGACACGGCCGGCGATGTGGTGGGCGCGGGCGAGGGCGGCGTCGTCAATCGGCTGGGGCTGCCAGCTCTCGACATAATCTCCCCGAACCTGGCGGTGGCCGATCGGGGAGCAGAAGTCGGTGCGGACCTGACCGTCCGCGGCCAGCGAGCGGACCGTGAGCAAGGTGATCTCATAATCGAAGTCGATGCGCCCTTCGACGATCACGCGCGTGGTCTCGAC
>CAXBPJ010000496.1:0-1765 GCA_963977325.1 uncultured Brevundimonas sp.
TAGTGCTCGATGGTCTCCGCGCTGCGAATGCCGCCGCCGATCTGGATCGGCAGGGTGACGGCGTCGTCGGCGGCCAGTTTCGGATCATACTCCGGCCACGGAGCATCCAGGATCTGGCCTTCTTGGCCAAGCCGCGTCCAACCCTCCTCGGCCAGGTGCGGCGTGAAGGGCGCGATCAGCCGCGCCAGGGCCGACAGGGCTTCGCCGCGCGCCGCGCCGCCGGCCCGGTCATGAGCCTTCACCACGGCCAGGAAGGCGTAGAGCTTGGCGATGGCGGCGTTGAAGCGGAAGCCCTGGACGCCGTCGGTCACCGCCTTGATAGCCTTGTGGGTTTCGCGGACCAGGCTCTCAGCCTGGGCGGCGTCGGCCGGCGCATCGGGATCGAACCCGTCGAACTCGGCCCAGACGCGCTGGACGAAGCGGCTCGCGCCCTCCACGCCTCCAGACGTCCACTGAACGTCGCGCTCGGGCGGGCTGTCGGACAGCACGAACAGGCGGCCGGCGTCCACGCCATAGGCGTCGATGATGTCCTGGGGCGCGACCACGTTCTTCTTGGACTTGGACATCTTCTCGATGTCGCCGATGGTCAGAGCCTCGCCGGTCGACAGGCGCACGGCGCGGCGCTGCCCGCCTTCGGTGGTCAGATCGACGTCGGCGGGCTCGACCCATTTGCCGTCGGCGGTTTTGTAGGTCTCGTGAACCACCATCCCTTGGGTGAACAGGCCGGCGAAGGGCTCCTTCACCTTCATCAGCCCGGCGTCCGACAGGGCGCGGCTGATGAACCGGGCGTAGAGCAGGTGCAGCACCGCGTGCTCGACCCCGCCGATATACTGATCGACCGGCAGCCAGCACGCGGCGGCGGCGGCGTTGATCGGCTCGGCCGCCTTGGGGTCGGCGAACCGGGCGAAGTACCAGCTGGAGTCGACGAAGGTGTCCAGGGTGTCGGTCTCGCGGGTCGCCTCGCCGCCACAGGACGGACAGGCGACGTGCTTCCAGGTCGGATGACGGTCGAGAGGATTGCCGGGCACGTCGAAGGTCACGTCCTGAGGCAGTTCGACCGGGAGTTGCCCGGTCGGGACCGGCACGGCGCCGCAGGCCTGGCAATGGATGATGGGGATCGGGCAACCCCAGTAGCGCTGGCGGCTGACGCCCCAGTCGCGCAGGCGATAGATGGTCGCGCCCTGGCCTTGGCCCATGGCCTCGATACGGCGGATCGCTTCGGCCTTGGCGGCCTCGATCTCCAGGCCGTCCAGGAAGTCGGAGCGGAACAGCCGGCCGGGGCCGACATAGGCCTCGCCTACAACCGTGAAGTCGTCGCCGGCGCCCTCGGGTCTGACCACCGGTATGACCGGCAGGCCATACTTTTCGGCGAACTCCAGATCCCGCTGATCATGGGCCGGGCAGCCGAAGATGGCTCCCGTGCCGTACTCCGACAGGATGAAGTTGGCGATCCACACCGAGACCTCGCGGCCGTCGAAGGGATGGCGGACCTTGAGGCCTGTGTCCCAGCCGATCTTGTCGGCCTGTTCGATGTCGGCCTGGCTGGAACCGCCCTTGCGGCATTCGGCCACGAAGGCGGCGATGTCCGGGTTCGCCTCGGCCAGGGCCTTGGCGATCGGGTGATCGGGCGCAATGCCCATGAAACTGGCGCCGAACAGGGTGTCGGGGCGGGTGGTGTAGACTTCGACGCGGTCAAAGCCGTCGGGCGCGGGCGCGCCATCGTCCGGCTGGCCGATCAGAGAAAAGGCAAATTGCAGCCCGCGCG
>CAXBPJ010000497.1:0-1758 GCA_963977325.1 uncultured Brevundimonas sp.
TCTCGATCGACGGCCTGATCTCCAGCTTCGGCGCCCTGAACACGCTGAACGCCTGCTATGAGCGCGACGACCAGGAAGCGTGCGATCGGATCAACCGGAACCCGAACGGCCAGCTGTGGGTCGGCTCCGGCTTCGTGGAAGACCTGGCCATCAACATCGGTGGTCTGGAAACCAAGGGCATCGACTTCAACGTCAACTACGGCCTGGACCTCGCCGACTTCGGCATGGACCGCTACGGCCAACTGGCGCTGAACTTCTCGGCCACTCTGCTCGACGAATATATCGTCGATGTGGGTGACGAAGCCACCATCTACGACTGCGTCGGCTTCTACGGGAACCAGTGCGGCACGCCGACCCCGGAGTATCGTCACCGCGCCCGCCTGACCTGGGTGTCGCCGTGGAACGTCGACCTGTCGGCGACCTGGCGTCACATGGGTGAGGTCGAGCTGTTCGTCCTCAACGGTGACGGCGGCGCCCGTATCGATCGCTACTTCGACGCCGAGAACTATCTCGACCTGTCGGCGGCGTGGCAGGTGCGCGACAACGTCAGCTTCCGGATCGGGGTGAACAACATCCTCGATAACGATCCGCCGCTGTCCTACAGCGTCGGCACCACCGGCAACGGCAACACCTATCCGCAGTCGTACGACGCCTTGGGCCAGTACTGGTTCTTCGGCCTGACCGCGGACTTCTAAGACCGCGATCCGCGGGGATCACGGAAAGGGCGGCGAGGCTTCGGCTTCGCCGCCCTTTTTCTTGCGGATCAGGAGCTTAGCCATCAGGGGCAGAGGCGCGCATGCCCGCGCTCGCCCCCACCGGGTGAGCTCGGGACGTCGTTGCAGGCCGTGATTGCGGTCAGGCGGCGCTGCGCCTGGCCGCGCCGGGATCGTAGTTGAGGATCGGGGCCAGCCAGCGTTCGGCGGTGGCCATGTCCCAGCCCTTCCTGGCCGCGTAATCCTCGACCTGATCGCGGTCGATCTTGCCGACGCCGAAATAGTGGCTGCCGGGGTGGCCGAAGTAGAGGCCGCTGACCGAAGCCGGCGGGGTCATGGCGAAGCTTTCGGTCAGGGCCATGCCGGCGTTCTCGCCGGCGTTCAGCAGGCGGAACAGAGTCGCTTTCTCGGTATGGTCAGGCTGGGCCGGATAGCCGGGGGCGGGGCGGATGCCCTGATACTGCTCGGCGATGAGGTCATTCACAGACGTGGCCTCGTCTGGCGCATAGCCCCACAACTGAGTGCGGACCTCCTTGTGCAGCCGCTCTGCGAAGGCCTCGGCCAGCCGGTCGGCCAGGGCCGTGGCCATGATCGCGGAATAGTCGTCGCCCGCCGCCTTGAACTCGGCCGCCTTCTCCAACTCGCAATGCCCGGCGGTGACGGCGAAGGCGCCGATCCAGTCCTCGCCATCCTCGGCCACGAAGTCCGACAGGCACAGGTTCGGCTTGCCGTTCGACTTGGCGATCTGCTGGCGCAGGCCGTGGAACCGGGCCAGCTCCTCGGTTCCGGTCTCGTCGGCCCAGACCACGATGTCGTCGCCGCGCGCGTTTGCGGGCCAGAATCCGACAACGCCGCGCGCGGTGAACCAGCGCTCGTCGACGATCCGTTTCAGCATGGCTTGGGCATCGGCGAACAGGTCGCGCGCCGCCTCGCCGACCACCTCGTCCTCCAGGATCAGCGGATAGCGGCCGATCAGCTCCCAGCTGGCGAAGAAGGGCGTCCAGTCGATGTGGTCGGCCAGATCCGAAAGATCCCAGGCGTCGAA
>CAXBPJ010000498.1:0-1753 GCA_963977325.1 uncultured Brevundimonas sp.
GATGGCATCGGCGACCTGGGCCGCGCGGCGCGCGACGGCGACCTGACCCTGGACCAGTTGCAGGGCGGCACCTTCACCATCACCAACGGCGGCATCTACGGCTCGCTGATGTCGACGCCGATCCTGAACATGCCGCAGTCGGGCATCCTGGGCATGCACAACATCGTCCAGCGCCCGGTCGCCATCGACGGCAAGGTCGAGATCCGGCCGATGATGTACCTGGCCCTCAGCTACGATCACCGCATCGTCGACGGCAAGGAAGCGGTGACCTTCCTGGTCCGCATCAAGGACGCCCTGGAGGACCCGCAGCGGTTCCTGCTGGACCTGTGAACTGAGAACACGCGACGAGCCATGACCTTGGTCGTCATCGCTCGTTATGACGACCTGCCCGCCGCGCGGATGGCCGAGAGCTTCCTGCGGGACGCCGGCCTAGAGCCCAGCGTGGCTGACGGCGTGCTGACCTCCGTCGATCCGCTGTTGATGCGGGCCCTGGGCGGTATCCGGCTGAGCGTGCCTGCGCGCCATGAGGTTGAGGCGCGTGACCTGCTGGAGCGTGTGGAAGCGGGGGAATTCGCCACCCCCCTGGAAGACGATGACAGGCTGGAGCCCGGACGGCAGCTGGGATCAGCCGTAACCCTGCTGTCGGTCCTGGCCGAGCCATCGGCCGGCTATGCCTCGCTCAAGCGATCGCAAGGCGGCTGGGTCTCGCGGATCGGGCGCGGACTGGTCCTGTTGATCGCGCTCGGCATGCTGGCGACCATCGGTCTGGCGGCGCTCGTGTGGCTACGCGCCCTGTGCGGCTGACCCAGGCGGCAGATGCCTTGAGCGGAACAGCCGTCCGCCCTCGGCCCACAGCACGATGGCGATGGCGATGGCGCCGCAGACGGTGAAGCCGAGCGCCATGGGCGTGACGGAGCCGTCGAACTGCTGGCCGATATAGAAGCCTGCCAGCGCCCCGATCACCGAAGACACCGTGCCCTGCACCGAAGACGCCGTGCCGGCGATATGGCCGAGAGGCTCCATGGCCATCGCCCCGAAATTTCCCGCCACGAAGCCGAAACAGAACATCACCAGGGTCTGCATGACGGTGAAGGTCACGATATTCTCGAACCCCGTGAGCGTCAGGGCCAGGTGGATCGCCGACAGGACGGTGAAGCCGATCAGGGCGGTGTGCGACAACAGCCGGGTGCCCAGACGCTCGACCAACCGGGCGTTGATCAGGCTGGCCGCGGCAATGCCCGAGGCAATGACGGCGAAGATGATCGGGAACAGCGCCTCCTGCCGGAACACGTCGGCGAAAATCTGCTGGCTGGAATTGATGAAGCCGAACAGGCAGCCCATGATCATGGTCGACCCCAGCATATAGCCGACCGCCACCCGTGTGGTCAGGGTCTGGCGATAGGCCGCCATCAGCCGGCCGAACCGGATCGGCAGCCGATCCTCCGGCTTCAGCGTCTCGGGCAATCGGATCAACGCCCAGATCAGCACTGCGGCGCCCCACAGGCCCAGCACCGCGAAGATCGCCCGCCAAGGCCCGAAGGCGACGATGGCGGCGCCCAGCGACGGCGCGATCACCGGCACGCCCAGAAACACCAGGAACGCCAGGCTCATAACCTGGGCCATGCGCCGGCCGCCATAGCAGTCGCGCACGATGGCGACGGCGAGCACCCGCGTGGAAGCCGCGCCCACGCCCTGAAGAACGCGCGCGATCAATAGCGTCTCAAACGAGGTCGCCATGGCCGCGAGAAAACTG
>CAXBPJ010000499.1:0-1753 GCA_963977325.1 uncultured Brevundimonas sp.
CGACGGGACGCTCGACGCTGACCCTGACCCGCGACCTCTTGGGCGAGCCCCTGGGCGTGGAGATCCCGGAATGGCCAGCCGATCCCAACGGCGTCTATTTCGGCGGCAACGACATGCTGATGTCGCCCCGCGCCCTCGTGACCTTCGGCGAACTCTATCGCAACGATGGCCTTCATGACGGACGCCGCGTCCTGCCCGAAGGCTGGGTCGAGACCTCCTGGCGCGGTCGCGGAACCTCGCGCTGGAGCGGCAACCCCTATGGCTACGGCTGGTGGATAAAGCAGGTCGGCGAGCGCGAGGTCTATTTCGCCTGGGGCTATGGCGGCCAGATGGTCTTCGTGGTGCCCGAACTGGCCCTGACCGTGGTGATGACTTCCGACCCCTCTCCGGTCAGCCAGCGCAGCGATCACGTCGATCGCCTGCACGCCCTGCTGGATCAGCGGCTGATCCCGGCAGCGGAACGGGGCGGCTGACCACCGTGGACCCGACAGCAGGTTCATCACAACGACCACGACGGGGACACAACGGCCACGACGGCTTCAGCAGGGGTCACACGGAACCCCGCGCTTAGCTGTGCCGATGTTGGAAGGGCGGCGAACGCCGCCATCTTGCCTTGTCGGATCGGGAAGGACCGACCCGTCCCCGCGAAAATCCCGTTGTGTCGTCTGTAACCCCGCTGTGGTCGCCGTGATGAACCCCCACATCACCGCGCCGTAAACCTAGGCCGGCCGGCGAGCGCGCATGGCCTGGATGATAGTGCCGTCGTCCAGCCAGTCGAGGTCGCCGCCGACCGGCACGCCCCGGGCCAGGGAGGTGATCTGTGCGCCCGAGGGCCCCAGCCGCTCGGCGATGTAGTGAGCCGTGGTCTGGCCATCGACCGTGGCCGGAAGGGCCAGCACAACCTCGCGCACCGCCCCGCCCTGGCAGCGACCAACCAGCTCGGCCACCCGCAGAGCGTCGGGCCCCACGCCGTCCAGCGCGGACAAGAGCCCGCCCAGCACGTGATACTTGCCGCGAAAGGCGCCCGACCGCTCCATCGCCCACAGGGCGCCGGCCTCCTCGACCACGCAGACCAGGCCGTTGTCGCGCGCCCCGTCGGAGCAGATGGAGCAAGGATCACGGGTGTCCGGCGCACCGCAGACCGAACAGGACCGCACCTTGGCCGCCGTGTCGGCCAGCGACGCCGCCAGCGGCTCCAGCAGCTGTTCACGCCGCTTCAGAAGGGCCAGGGCCGCGCGGCGGGCCGAACGCGGCCCCATGCCCGGCAGCTTGGCCAACAGGCCGATCAGGCGCTCGATCTCGGGTCCGGCGGACGCGGCCACGGGCGGTCGCTCCTCAGAACAGCTTGGGCATGCCCGGAATGTTCATGCCGGCCAGCGGCCCCGCCGCCTCCTGCATCAGTCGGTTGTTGACCTCGTCCAGCTTCCTCTTGGCGTCGGCATGGGCGGCCACAATCAGGTCGGCCAGGATTTCGCCCTCGCCCGGAACCATCAGGCTGTCGTCGATGACCACGCGGGTGATCTCGCCCGGCCCCTTCAGGCTCATGGTCACCAGCCCGCCCCCCGAGGAGCCCTCGGCGCTCGATTCGGCCATCCGCGCCTGGGCGTCCTGCAGCTTCTGCTGCATCGCCTGGGCCTGTTGCATCAATTGGTTCAGGTCTTTCATGGGGAGGTAGATAGGGGGTTTGGGGCGATTCCGACAGCCCTTCTCCCCTTGCGGGAGAAGGTGGCAGGCCGAAGGCCTGACGGATGAG
>CAXBPJ010000500.1:0-1747 GCA_963977325.1 uncultured Brevundimonas sp.
CGATCGTGCCGATGTTGCAGTGCGGCTTGGTGCGTTCGAACTTTTCCTTGGCCATTCTCTTCTCTCCGTCCCCTGATGAGGGGCTTTGTCCAATAATTCAGGGGTTAAGGGGGTTAGGCGTACTTCTTGATCACTTCGTCGGCGACGTGTTGCGGCACCGGCTCATAGTGGTCGTACTGCATGGTGAACTGGGCGCGGCCCTGCGACATGCCGCGCAGCGTGTTCACATAGCCGAACATATTGGCCAGCGGCACGAAGGCGTTCACGACGGTGGCGTTACCGCGCATGTCCTGACCCTGGATCATGCCGCGACGGCCGTTCAGGTCGCCGATGACCGAACCCAGATACTCTTCCGGGGTCACGACCTCGACGGCCATGATCGGCTCCAGCAGCTTGGGTCCGCCCTTCTCGCGCAGCTCCTTGAAGGCCGCGCGCGAGGCGATCTCGAAGGCCAACACCGAGGAATCGACGTCGTGGAAGGCGCCGTCGACCAGGGTCGCCTTGACGTCGATGACCGGGAAGCCGGCCAGCAGCCCGTTGTCCTTGGCCGACTTCAGGCCCTTCTCCACGCCCGGGATGTACTCCTTGGGCACCGCGCCGCCGACGATGGCGGATTCGAAGACGAAGTCCGTGCCCGGCTCGCCCGGCTCGAACACCAGCTTGACGCGGGCGAACTGGCCCGTGCCGCCGGTCTGCTTCTTATGGGTGTAGTCGATCTCGGCCTTGCGGCTGATGGATTCGCGATACGCCACCTGCGGCGCGCCGATGTTGGCCTCGCCCTTATAGGTGCGCTTCAGGATGTCGATCTTGATGTCCAGGTGAAGCTCGCCCATCCCCTTGAGGATGGTCTGGCCCGACTCGTGGTCGGTCGAGACGGTGAAGGACGGGTCTTCCGAGGCCAGCTTGGCCAGGGCGACGCCCAGCTTCTCCTGGTCGGCCTTGGACTTGGGCTCGACGGCGATTTCGATGACCGGCGCGGGGAACTCCATCTTCTCCAGGATCACCGGCGACTTGATGGGGTCGCACAGGGTGTCGCCGGTGCGGGTGTCCTTGAGGCCGGCCAGGGCGACGATGTCGCCGGCGTAGGCTTCCTTGATGTCCTCGCGATTGTTCGAGTGCATCAGTAGCATGCGCCCCACCCGCTCCTTCTTGTCGCGGGTCGAGTTCAGCAGGCCCATGCCGGTTTCCATCTTGCCGGAATAGATGCGGCAGAAGGTCAGCGAGCCGACGAAGGGGTCATCCATGATCTTGAACGCCAGAACCGACAGGGGCTCGTCGTCCGAGGCCTTGCGAACCACCGGCTCCTCGGTCTTGAAGTCGAGGCCGGGGGTCGGCGGGATGTCGATCGGCGAGGGCAGGTAGTCGACCACGGCGTCAAGCAGGGTCTGCACGCCCTTGTTCTTGAAGGCCGAGCCGCACAGGATCGGATAGAAGGCGCCGGTCAGCACCGCCTTGCGGATGCACTTCTTGATGGTCTCTTCCGACGGCTCATTGCCCTCGAGATAGGCTTCCATGGCCTCGTCATCGAGCTCGACCGCGTTGTCGATCAGGTACTGGCGCGCCTCGTTGGCCTTGTCGATCAGATCGGCGGGGATTTCCTCGTCCCGGAAATTGGCGCCCAGGGCGTCATTGTCCCAGAGCACGGCCTTCATGCGGACCAGGTCGACCAGGCCCTTGAGGTTGGACTCGGCGCCGATCGGGAACTGGATCGGCACGGCCTTGGCGCCCAGGCGGTCGCGGATCGACT
>CAXBPJ010000501.1:0-1746 GCA_963977325.1 uncultured Brevundimonas sp.
GCCGCGCCCGGGGCCTATGACTTCGGGAGGAACGCCTATTTCCTCGGCATGGGCGGCACGGCCTTCGGGTTGGGCGACTATCGCCCGACTGACCTGCCCGAGCCGCCGCGCGAGCTGCGTTGGCGCATGGGCCTGAACGCCTTTCGCTATGAGCTGGCGTCGCGGATCGTGGAGCGTCTCGGGGCGGAGTCCGGCGCGATCGCGGCGGCCATGACCACCGGCCACGAGACCTGGATCAGCGAGGAGCAGACCCAGGTGATGCGGGATTCCGGCCTGGCCCACATCATCTCGATCTCGGGCCTGCACATGGCGATTGTTGGCGGCTTCGTGTTCTTCGCCGTGCGGCTTGGGGTCGCGGCCTGGCCTTGGATGGCTCTGCGGGTGTCGTCCAAGAAGGCAGCCGCCTGGGCGGGGCTGATCGCGGTCAGCGGTTATCTGCTGATCTCCGGCGGTCCCCCGGCCGCCGAGCGGGCGGCGGTGACGGCGTCGGTGGCCTTCATCGCGATCCTGCTGGACCGGCGCGCGATCAGCATGAACGCCCTGGCCGTCGCGGCCCTGATCGTGCTGACCCTGAGACCGGAATCGATCGTGCAGCCGGGGTTCCAGATGTCCTTCGCGGCGACCGCTGCTCTCGTGGCCCTGGCCGAGGCCTGGCCCAAGCGAACGAAGCCGATCAGCCTGCCCCTGCCGCTCGCCGCCATCCAGAAGATGGGCGGGTGGCTGGTCGCGGCGGGGGCGGCCAGTCTGGTGGCCGGGCTGGCGACCGGGCCTTTCGCCATGCAGCACTTCAACCGGACGGCCGTCTATGGCCTGCTGGCCAATCTGGGGGTGTCGCCGATCTCCAGCTTCGTGATGATGCCGGCCCTGGCGTTGGGGGCGGCGCTGACGCCGTTCGGCCTGGGCGGGCCTTTCCTGGATCTGGCGGGGTGGTCGGTGGACGCCATGCTGGCGATCGGGACCTGGACGGCGAACCTGCCCGGCGCGGTGAGGACCATTCCAAGCGCCCCTGCCGTGGCCCTGCCGCTAGCCTTCCTGGGCATCCTGGTCATCTGCCTGTGGCGCGGAAGGCTGCGTTGGCTGGGTTTGCCACTGGCCACGGCGGTGCTGTGGTGGCCGCGCGAGCCGACGCCGGACATCTGGATCGGGGACAACGGGACGAACGGCGCCTGGACGGCGGCGGGAACGGCGACGGCGGTCCGGCCAACCGTGCGGCAGTTCGCCCTGGACCTGTGGTCGCGACGCCGGGGACAGGCGCTAGCGGCGCCCGACGATGGGGCGCTGGTCTGCGGCCGGTTTTCCTGCGCGCCGGTCGAGGCGGGGCCGCTGGCAATCTGGTGGGGGCGGCGCGTACCGGACGCCGAGCAGCTGGGCGCCATGTGCGCCACGGCCGAGGTGGTGTCGGTCAGGGGGCAGGTGGTTGACTTGCCCGCCGACTGCGACGGGCGTCTGGTGCTGGACGGACTCGATTTCGCGCGGGGCGGGTCGATCGAGCTGTGGCGCGAAGGAGCGGGGTGGCGCGCGGTGTGGGCGGCGGATGACCGGGGCGACCGGCCATGGTCCCGGCTCCCCGCTTCGGTCCGGCCGGTTGACGAGAGGGAAGGCTAGCCCGCGAACTGCTCGGTCAGGACGCGCTCGCCGTAGGTGCGGTTGGCGTCGAACAGCATGGTCAGGGCGATGTCGCGCCGCTCGCGCACCTCGACGCGGGCCACGCGACGGACCTCGAAACTGTCGGCGGTGGCGCTGACC
>CAXBPJ010000502.1:0-1745 GCA_963977325.1 uncultured Brevundimonas sp.
CGGCGTCGAAACCGCGCACCGCGCGCAGTTCGCTGACCTCGGCCAACAGCGTCCCGCTGGTGCGATAAGGCCGCTGGCCGCCCGCATAGGCCCCGTCCTCGGCGCCGCCGGCGACGGGCGTCTGATCGCTGTCGATCCAGTCAGTGGCGGCGGCCGCCAGAGTCGCCCCGGCGCCCACGCCCAGGGTCCGGGCCAGGGTCGAGAACTGCGCCGCGCCTTGGGGTCGGGCGATCAGGCCCTCCCCCTCTCCGTCCACCAGGCTGTTGAGATTGAAACAGGCCTGGCCGTCGCTCAGGGTCGCCTGGATCGCACCCTCCTCGATCGGAAAGGTCAGCGGGCGGCCGTTCCATTGAGGGGTCAGGGGGGTGCGCTGCGGATCAGCCCGGGTGAGGCGGGCGATCTCGATGCGAGCCAGGTCCTCGGCGCCAAGCGCATACCACTGAGCCTGGGCTGTGGTCTCGGCGTTGGCGGCGCGGCGCAGGGCGAAGCGGACGTCATCGATCAGAGCGGTGGCCACCACCGCCATCACGGCGACCAGCAGCAACACCGTGAGCAGCGCCATGCCCCGTTCGTGCGCCGGCCGCCTCATGCGCCGACGCCGACGATGAACAGCTGGCTGACCCGACCCTGATCGCGCGTATCGAGCGTCAGACGCACCGCCTGAGGCAGGCTGCGTCCTCGGGCGGGGGTCCACGCCGGGCTCTCGGCGCCGCGGTCCAGAAAGGCGACCTCGGCGGCGCGGACCCCTTCCTGCAGGATCTGCGGCGGCAGGGTGGCGGCGCCATCCAGCAGCGGTTGCGCGCGTCGCTCCAGCCGGCCCTCGACCAGCCAATACTCCACCCGCTGCATCGACGGGCGCGCCTCGGCGCCGGGATTGACCCAGCCGGCGCGGGTCAGGGCCAGCAGGCGCTGCCCCTCGCCGCCGGAGAAGGCCTGGGGTTCGGCGCGGCCCTGCTCGTCGCGCACCCGCCGGTCCGTCGCCTGGGCCAGATCGGCGCGCAGCAGGGCCCGGGTGGTCTGCAGCCCGGCCGTGGCGCGATTGGCGACCTCCACGGACTGGCGATTGTCGATGCTGACGGCCAGCACGCTGACCCCGGCCACCGCCAGGATGGCGAAGATCGACAGGGCGACCAGCACCTCGACCAAGGTGAAGCCCGATGCGCGGGTGCGACGGGTCACGCCTCGACCCCGCGGAATACGGTCAGGCTGGCGGCTTGCTGCCCCTCCAGGCTGACGGCGACATCGATGCGCAGGATGTCGGGCCGGGCCGTCGGGGACACTGTCCGCGTCCAGGTCCAGTCGCGGCCGGCCAGGGTCTCGCGGCCCTCGTCGATCCCCGGCTCGGGCGGCGCGGTGGCGATGACGGCCTCGATGGCGCGGTTCTCGGCGACGATCCCGCCTAGGGCGCGGGTCTCGGCGTGGATGGCCGCGCGGGTGTTCTCGCCGCCCAGGTTCAACAGGGCCATCGCGCCCAGGCTGAACACGGCCAGGGCGACCAGCAATTCGATCAGGGTGAAACCGCCGCGCCTAGCCATGAACCCGCACGCGACCCTGATCGTCGATCCGGACCGAGGCCGGCTGTTCGGCGCGCAGTTCGATGGTGGCCGGGGCGCTGAGCCCGCTGGGGTCGAACAGGATCAGCCGCTCGGCGTCGCCCGCCAGGTTCGGCGACACGCCCTCGGGCCAGGCCTGGCGGCGCAGCGGTCCCTCGGACACGGCGCTCCATTCACCCCCCGACATCTGCA
>CAXBPJ010000503.1:0-1732 GCA_963977325.1 uncultured Brevundimonas sp.
ATCAGCTTGCCGCCCGGACGGGCGAACGGGCGCTTTCTGGGGGCGCCCGAGGCGAGAGAGGTCGAGGTCATGCGCGTTTCGTTACGGTTACGGCGGTTTCAAAGATGAACGGCCAAACCATCGGTTTCCGTCGCTGACCCTGGGGTGAATGGGATGCGTGTTGCAGGATATGTCCTCGCTTTGGCTGCGCTCTTGGGTGGGTGCGCCGCGACGGCGGATCTGGGCGCCACGGTCGGTTATGCCGATGATGGAACACCTATCTACGGGCAGAGCTTCGCCCCCACTGACCGTGACGGCTATGTGCTGGTTGAATGCACGGCTTTGAATGATGGCCGGGTGGCGTATTGCGCCGTGGTCGAGGAGCGTCCTGCCGGATCGGGCATGGCTGAGGTCGCTCTGCGAAGTGCGGTGAACGCCCGGCTGGACCCTAATGCTGCCGGGTTCAAGGCTGGTGGAAAGGTCCGCTTTCCTCTCCGATTTCGCGAGAACTGATATATAGGCCTCCCTTGACCCCACGGCCCCTCGCGCGTAGAAGCCGCCCACTTTCGAGGCGTGGGCGGTTCGCCGTTCGCTGATCTCGCGACAATCGAGCGGACGGGCTGTGTCCCGCCGGAACGCCCAAAGCGCGCGTTCCGGTTTTTCTGTTTGAGCGACGCGGTTCGGTCTCGAGGACATCCCCGGGCGGTCATCCCTCAGTCGAGGGCCGCTCAGAAGAAGGCAACCGAGGCGCCCCGGCCGACAGGCACACGCCTCCACATCAGAAGTCGAGACCGAGATCTAAATGCCCACGATCAACCAGCTGATCCGCAAACCCCGCCGCCCCAAGCCCGTGCGCAACAAGGTGCCGGCCCTGCAGGGCTCGCCCCAGAAGCGCGGCGTCTGCACCCGCGTCTACACCACCACCCCCAAGAAGCCGAACTCCGCGCTTCGTAAGGTCGCCAAGGTGCGCCTGGCCAAGTCGGGCTTCGAAGCCGTGTGCTACATCCCCGGCGAAGGCCACAATCTTCAGGAGCACTCGGTGGTCCTGATCCGCGGCGGCCGCGTCAAGGACTTGCCCGGCGTTCGCTATCACATCCTGCGCGGCGTGCTGGACACCCAGGGCGTCAAGGACCGCAAGCAACGCCGTTCGCACTACGGCGCCAAGCGTCCGAAATAATCGCTCTAGCGCGCATTCCAGATTTAAGAGGATACATCCATGTCCCGTCGTCACCGCGCCCAGAAGCGTGAAGTCCTGCCGGATCCCAAATACGGCGATCTGATCGTCACCAAGTTCATGAACTACGTCATGTACGAAGGTAAGAAGGCCGTCGCCGAGAACATCGTCTACGGCGCCTTCGACATCCTGGCCGACAAGAAGAAGGACCAGGAGCCGGTCGCCACCTTCCACGCCGCGCTGGACAATGTCGCTCCGGCGGTCGAGGTCCGGTCGCGTCGCGTCGGCGGCGCCACCTATCAGGTGCCGGTCGAGGTTCGCCCCGATCGTCGTCGCGCCCTGGCCATCCGCTGGCTGGTCAACGCCGCCCGCAATCGCGGCGAGAACACCATGACCGAAAAGCTGGCGGCCGAGCTGCTGGACGCCGCCAACAACCGCGGCACCGCCGTCAAGAAGCGCGAAGACACCCACAAGATGGCCGAGGCCAACCGGGCCTTCTCGCACTACCGCTGGTAACCGCCTTCAAGGAGCCCACTTCGGCTCCTATCTAGTGACTATCCGGCGCGGGCGGTTTCGGCT
>CAXBPJ010000504.1:0-1724 GCA_963977325.1 uncultured Brevundimonas sp.
CGTCCCACAAGCGGGGTTGTGATAGATGACGATGTCCACGGCGACCTTCAGGGGCAACAGGGAAGGAGTTCGGCCAGGAGCGGCTCGCACTGTTCGGCCTGGCCGCCGCAGCAGTCGGCGACGAGGTAGAGGACAAGCCCACGCAAGCGCGCGATGTTGGGTGCGAAGTAGATTTCGCGGCCCTTGCGTTCGGACGAGACGAGGCCTGCGTCCGTCAGAATTCTGAGGTGAGACGACATGGTGCTGGGGGGCTGTCCGAACTCCAGCGAGATGTCCCCCGCCCTCACTCCTTCGGGCGCGTGCCTGATCAGCAACCGGAGAACCTCGAGGCGGCGCGGATGGCCCAGCGCGGAGAAGCAATCAGTGGCGAGTCTGGCGTCCATACTTCGATAATACTCGTTTTATCGAATCAGGAAAGAGGACGTAGAGGATGCTCACAGACTTCAGCCCCGCTCGAGCGAAGCGCAGGCCAAAGAACGGATCCACGGCTACCGCTCGCGCGTGAGGTCGCGGCGACGATCTGGCCTCTCCCGATCCACCGCCAGCGCCCGGGCGAAGATCTCCCGGCGCGTCAGGACGGGCGGCAGGGTGCGGATGAACTGCTCCAGATCCTGCCCAAGCCGACGGTCGTCATCCGCCTTCGACGCTTGCAGCCGCAAGGCCTCGACCACCAGCGTGCGTCGGATGGCCGCTTGCCGCTGGCGCAGGCGCGTCTCCCAAGGCGGTTCGGCGGGCGGGGGCCGTGCCGCCGAATCCAGCACCCCCGCCAGGGTCTTCGGCATCGGCCCGTCACCGCGCTCGAACCGTTCGCGCAACTTGCGCACCGGCGTGCGTTCGGCCTTGCGCACCAGGCCCCGCGCACGACGCGGCGTCGCCTCGGCCTCGACACCGCGATCCCGAAGGGCGGCGGCGAAGGTCTCCCGCCAAAGCTGCAGGTCGGCCTTGCGAGGATTGAGCCGCTCGCCGTCTCGCCCGAGGGCGCGAACGGTGAGGTGAACATGCGGGTGGCGGTCATCGGTATGAAGGGCGAACACATAGGGGTGCCGGTCCGCGAACAGGTTGGCGGCGAAGGCGCGCGCCGCATCATGGACCCGTCCTTCATCAGTGCCGGCCGGCATGCTCAGAACGATCGACAGGGACACGGGCGCGTCCCGCCGCTGCGGCGCCACCGACAGCTCGGCGCGCCAGTCTTCGGCCAACGTCCGGATCTCCGCGCGGCCAATCAGACGCTCGCCGTCCGGCCCCTCAAGGAACAGTTTCCCGTTGCGGGTGATGTAGTCCAGATGGCGCTGTAGATGCCTCCCGTCCCGGGTCCGGCCGGTGATCTTGACCATCACCTCCGGCGCTCGCCGCACCACACGCTGGAGCTGGGCTCTGGCCGCGCCGGCCTCTCCGGAAACGCCGACGCGAAGAACCGCCGGGGCGAGACGCGCCCGTCTCGTGCGGACGGGCGGACGCAGGGCCTCCTCGAAACCGGATGGGATGCGGAAGTCGGTCACGTCTCGACCGACCAATAGGCGAGATTGCCCTGGAGGGCCTCCCGCACCCCGACGAGATGCGCACGGATCTCCTCCGAGAAGGCGGCCAGCTGGGCCACCTCCAGATCCAGCACCGCGCCCTCCATCACCGCCGTGTTCAGGGCTCGGGCGATCTGGTTGACGTTGATCCCGATACGCCGGAGCTCGCGCTGCACCTCGATCAGCGCCAGGGCGTCTCCATGGCTC
>CAXBPJ010000505.1:0-1723 GCA_963977325.1 uncultured Brevundimonas sp.
CGTCAGGCATGAATGGCGCCGCCGCCGCAGTCCAGCGCCGCCTCGCGCACGGCTTCCGACACGGTCGGATGCGCATGGCAGGTCAGGGCCAGATCCTCGGCCGAGGCGCCGAATTCCATCGCCACGCAAACCTCGTGGATCAGATCGCCCGCCGATGGGCCGATGATGTGGCAGCCCAGGATGCGGTCGGTCTCGGCGTCGGCGATCAGCTTGACGAAGCCCTCGCCCAGGAACTGCGCCTTGGCGCGGGCATTGCCCATGAAGGGGAACTTGCCGATCTTGACCTTGCGCCCGCCTTCCTTGGCCTGCTCCTCGGTCAGGCCGACATTGGCGACCTCGGGGGTGGTGTAGATCACGCCGGGGATGACGCCATAGTTCACATGGCCATGCTTGCCCGCGATGACCTCGGCCACCGCGTCCTCTTCCGCCTTGTGGGCCAGCATCGGGCCGGGCACCGCGTCGCCGATGGCATAGACGCCCTTGATGCTGGTCGCCCAGTGGTCGTCGACCTTGACGAAGCCGCGATCGGTCATGGCGACGCCAAGCGCGTCGAGGCCCAGGCCCTCCACATGCGGACGGCGGCCCGTGGCGACCAGGACCACGTCGGCGGTCAGGCTGTGGGTGCTGTCATCCTTTTTCAGCGCATAGGTGACAGTGGCCTGGCCGTCCTTGGCCTCGGCCGACTGCACGGCGGCGCCCATGACGAAGGACAGGCCCTGCTTGGACAGCATCTTCTGGAACTGCTTCTGCACCTCGCCGTCCATGCCGGGGGTGATGACGTCCAGGTATTCGACCACCGTCACCTCGGCGCCGAGGCGCGCATAGACCGAACCCAATTCCAAACCGATGACGCCTGCGCCGATCACGACCATGGATTTCGGGATCTTGGGCAGGGCCAGCGCGCCGGTGGAATCGACGATCACGCCCGCGTCGTTGTCGACCGTCACGCCCTTCAGCGCGGCGGGGGACGACCCGGTAGCGATGACAATGTTCTTCGTCTCGTGGACGGTGTCGCCGACCTTGACCTTGCCGGCTTCGGGGATCGAGGCCCAGCCCTTGATCCAGTCGATCTTGTTCTTCTTGAACAGGAATTCGATGCCCTTGGTGTTCCCCTGGACCGTGTCGGCCTTGTAGGACTGCATCTTGGTCCAGTCGACGTCGACATGGGCGTTCATCAGGCCCATCTTGGCAAAGTTCTCATGCGCCTCGTGCAGCATGTGGCTGGCATGCAGCAGGGCCTTGGACCTTCAGGCCCAGCTGCGCCGCGCGGATGGCGCAGACATAGCCGCCGGGGCCGGCGCCGATCACGATGAGATCATACATGGCAGTTCCTTTTGTCAGACCGCGGCCGGGGGCTTCGCGCCCCCGGGCCCCGCGGGGTATTTTTACAAAGAAGAAATCAGGGCAAAGAGGATCATCAGCACCGTCGCCGCAAAGCCGACAACCCAGATGATCGAGCGGCCCGGCACCCAGCCCCGCACATAGGCGGGGATATAGAGGATGCGCGCGGCCACATAGGTCCAGGCGCAGATCGCGGTCAGTATGCCGGATGCGTCTCCAAGCGTGACCACGACCACCGCCAGGGTGAACATGATCAGGCCTTCGAAATGGTTGTTGAAGGCGCGTTGCAGGCGGCCGGCCGTCCCGGTCAGCTCGACCTTGCCGCCGTCGCGCGGACTCATGGCAGCGCGGCGGCCGACCTGGCGCTGCGCCATCACGGAAT
>CAXBPJ010000506.1:0-1721 GCA_963977325.1 uncultured Brevundimonas sp.
CCCGCCTCCGAGCGCCATGGCCTAATAGCTCCGGTTCAGCTGAAAGTCCGACGGCGGCGGGGGCGGAGGCGGCGCCGCGTTCGGGCTGCCCAGACGCCGCGCCACGGCGGACTGCAGGTCGTCGGCGAAGCTCTCCAGCCGGCCGGTGAACTTGCCCGCGTCGATCGAGAACTTGTTATAGGCCATGTAGGCCGGAATGGCCGCCGCCAGACCGATGGCGGTCGCGAACAGGGCCTCGGCGATGGCCGGCGCCACGGTGGTCAGATTGGTGTTGCCCGCCGAGGCGATGGCCGAAAAGGCGTTCATGATGCCCCACACCGTGCCGAACAGGCCGATGAAGGGTGAGGCGGTGGCGACCACGGACAGCACGCCAAGGCCGTTCTCGATGCGCTGGCTCTCGCGGGCGATCAGGGCGTCCAGAGAGCGGTCAATGCGCGAGATCAAGAGGTTGGACTGCGTATCCGTCAACGGCCCGCGCGCCCGGGTCTCCTTCCACTCCGACAGAGCCAGCACCAGCATGCGCGGCAAGGGGTGCGCCGGATCGGGACCGGCCTGGGCCGCGATTTCCTCCAGCGATCGTCCGGAGCCGATGACGCGTTCGAATTCATTGGCTTCCCGGTTCAGGCCGAAGAACCGCACCGACTTGTCCAGGATCACCGCCCACGGCCACAGGGAGGCGATGACCAGGCCAATCATCACCAGCTTCACGACGATATCAGCCGTCATGAACAGGGTGATCGGGTTCAGCAGCGAATGGGCGGCGGCGGGTTCGACCATCGGGGCCTCGTCAGGGAGAACGGGAATCGCGGGAGTGTCGGGTCTGTGAGACCGGCCGCCCGTGGCGATAGTAGGGCGGGGAGGCCGCCGGTGGGTTAACCACGCCCCAGCTTCGCCGCAACCCCGGTCACGTCTCCGTCAGCCATGGTTTGACCGCCGCGACCAGGGCCGGCGTGGGCCGTCGCGGCCGTCCGTCCAGATGGATGCAAACGGCGATGACCTCGGCGCGACACAGCGCCTCGCCATCGCGCTCGATGACCTGGTCGATCAGCAAGCGCGGCCCCTTGATGGCGCGATACCGGGTCCGCACGATCAGGGCGTCGTCGATCCGCGCGGGCCGAAGATAGGTCAGGTTCAGCGTCGCCAGCACAAAGGCCATCGGCTGATCGCCGGCCAGCAGCTCGGCGTGGCCGATGCCGACGGCGCGCAGGAAATCCGACCGCCCTCGCTCGAAGAACCGCACATAGCTGCCGTGATAGACCAGGCCGGTGAAGTCGGTGTCCTCGTAATAGACCCGCACGGGCAGCAGATGATCCTGGCCGTCGAGGCGGCCGGCGGTTGGCTGGTCCATGCCCAAGTCATCAGGGAACCGGCGTGCCAGCGCAAGGTTGGTGAGCGCCGCGGAGGAGATCACTGTCTTGCCCTTCCTGTTCATCGTGCAGACCGTGTTCGGTCTGGTGTCGCTCGTCATCCTTGGAACCTCCGGCTACCTGCTCTGGAGCTGGTGGGACGGCGACCTGGTTATCCAGGCCGGAGGCGAAGTGGACCGGCTTCGGCAAGACTGGCGGCTGTGGGTGGGCCTCGGTCTGCTCGCGTTTTCGTTCCTCGGGCGATGGGTGATCGTCCCCCTCGTGGCCGCGCATGACGTACGGCGCACCCGTCCGGTCCGCCTGGGTGGTCAGAAGGTTCGGGGCGGGAGCGCACAACTTTACGTCGAGCGGCTC
>CAXBPJ010000507.1:0-1697 GCA_963977325.1 uncultured Brevundimonas sp.
AGCGCCGATTCCATGTCCAACCAGACCGGCGGCTGGTCGCTGACCTGGCAGGGGACGGAGAACACCAACGCCGACTTCGCCACCGGCCAGACCCTGCTGGCCGCCCTGAAGGAACAGTTGGGCGACGCCGACGTGACCTATTCGGCCGACGCGGCGGGCGTCGATGTGGCCGGGTATGACGCCATCATCGCCGTGCTGGGCGAGACGCCCTACGCCGAATACAACGGCGACGTTCGCTTCCCCGCGCCGGTGCAGCACAGCCTGCTGCACCCCACCGACCTGCGCGTGCTGCGGGCGGTCGCCGACAAGGGCGTGCCCGTTGTCACGGTGCTGTATTCGGGCCGCCCGACCTACGCCAACGACCTGATCAACCTGTCCGACGCCTTCGTCGCCGCCTTCCTGCCGGGCACCGAGGCCGGGGGCGGCCTGGCCGACCTGATGATCGGAACCGACCACGACTTCACCGGCCGGCTGTCCTTCGTTTGGCCCGGCTCCGCCTGTTCGACCGGCGAGCATCCGGGCGACTTGGTCCAGTTCGCCCGCGGCTACGGGCTGTCCTATGGCGCCGATCGGCCCGTCGGCGTCCTGCCCTTGCCCGAGACCCCCGCGCGTTGCGACTAAGGCGGGTCAACGCGGGGACCACCGATGCGCCAGCTTCAGTCCATCCTCATCGTCGGCGGCGGCACCGCCGGATGGATGACGGCGGCGCTGCTGTCCAAGCTGTTCAAGGGCCGCTACGCCATCACCCTGGTCGAATCCGAGGCCATCGGGACGGTCGGCGTGGGCGAGGCCACCATTCCCGCTATCAAGAAGTTCAACGAGCTGCTCGAGTTCGACGAGAACGAGTTTATCCGCCGCACCCAGGGCAGCTTCAAACTGGGCATCCAGTTCGTCGACTGGTGGAAAAAGGGCGACAGCTACGTCCACGGCTTCGGCGTCATCGGTCGCAATCTGGAATGGCTGCGCTGCCATCAGTTTTGGCTCAAGGCCCGGGCCGAGGGGCGCGCGTCCGACTTCGCCGCCTATTCGATCAACACCGCCGCCGCGCTGGAAAACCGGTTCATGCGGGCCGATCCGAAGATGAAGGACTCCCCGCTCGGCCACATCGGCTACGCCTTTCATTTCGACGCCGGCCTCTATGCCAAATTCCTGCGCGGCTTCGCCGAGGAGCGCGGCGTGGTCCGACGCGAGGGCAAGGTCGCCGATGTCGCCCTGGACAGCGGGACCGGCTTCGTCCGCTCCGTCACGCTCGAGGACGGCCAGACCCTGGAGGCCGACCTGTTCATCGACTGCTCGGGCTTTCGCGGCCTGATCATCGAACAGGCGATGAAGACGGGGTATGAGGACTGGACTCACTGGCTGCCGTGCGACCGGGCCATGGCCGTGCCCTGCGCCCGCACCGAACCCTTCACCCCCTACACCCGCGCCACCGCGCGCGACGCCGGCTGGCAGTGGCGCATCCCGCTGCAGCACCGCACCGGCAACGGCCACGTCTATTCCAGTCGCTTCACCGACGACGCCACGGCCGAGGCGACCCTGTTGGCCAATCTGGACGGCGAGCAGCTGGCCGAGCCCAACCGCCTGCGCTTCGTCACCGGCAAGCGGAAGCAGATCTGGAACAAGAACTGCGTCGCCGTCGGTCTGGCCTCGGGCTTCCTCGAGCCACTGGAATCGACCTCGATCCACCTGATCCAGTC
>CAXBPJ010000508.1:0-1686 GCA_963977325.1 uncultured Brevundimonas sp.
GTTGTCCGCTCGCCCGTGATCTCGGTCTGCGCCATCGCGCCGGAGGCGATGGCGAGCGGAGCCAGGGCGACCGCGGTCACAAGCAGTTTACGCATGAACAAAGAAACCCCTCTCGGCGCGATCGCGCGGGCGTAGCGCCGGGTCTTACACGACCCTGGCCCGACAGGCGTCAAGTTTCGCGAATTTGAGGCGAATGCAAGGCCGCAGGGTCAATCGGCGGGGCGCCCTTGCCATACGGTCAGCTTGGCCTTAGCCATCCGCACCCGGCGCTTTGGACCACCGTTCGAACGCATCCAACATGCGTCAGCCGCGTTTCGGCCCCGCATTCGCCGCCATTCCCCAAGAGTTCTGATCGCATGGTTGAGGTTCACGAGAGCGAGCTTCGCATCCTTCCCCGTCACGATGACGAGGTCGTGAGGACGCTCGGGCGGCTGAAGGCCACCATGGGCGACGCGCGTCCGCGCCTGGTCGACACCACGATGCTTTACGCACCGCGTTCCGGTGGGGTGAAGCGCTATCTCCTGGCCAAGCAGGCGTGGCTGCAGGCGAATCGGCCGGCGATCGACCACGCGCTGGTGGTGCCTGGGGCCAAGTATGAGTTTCGGTCGTCGTCGGGCATCGTCACCTTGCAATCGCCCAAGCTGCCGTTCGGCGACGGCTATCGCTGGCCAACCTCGGTGAAACGCTGGGGCGCGTGGGTCGCCGCGACCAATCCGACGGTGATCGAGGCGGGTGACCCCTATACGCCCGGGCAGGGAGCCTTGGAGGCCGGCCAGAGGGCGGGCGTGCCGGTGATCGGCTTCTGTCACTCCGACCCCGCCGCGCTAGCGGCGCTGCATTTTGGGGAATGGGCCAAGAAGCCGGTGCAGAAGCGCTGGGCGCGACTGTTCAAACAGTTCGATCGCGTGGTCTCACCCAGCGCCTTCATCGCGCGGCGACTGGAAGAGGCGGGCGTGCCCGACATCGTGGTTCAGCCGCTGGGGGTCGAGATCGACACCTTCCGTCCCGATCGACGCGATCGGGACTGGCTGCTGCAAAAGTTGGGCCTGCCCGCCTCGGCGCGGCTGCTGTGCTTCGCCGGTCGCCCCGCGCGAGAAAAGAACATCGACGTGCTGATCGAGGCGGTCCAGGCGCTGGGTGACCCCTATCACCTGGTGCTTGTGGGCGCGGGCACCGGCCTGCCGCCCGAGGATCGGGTCATCCCGATGCCGTACGAGCGCGATCCCAAGGCGGTCGCGCGGATCATCGCCAGCTGCGACGCCTTCGTGCACGCCAACGACAAGGAGCCGTTTGGCCTGATCGTGCTGGAAGCCATGGCCTGCGGACGGCCCGTGGTCGGCGTGAACGCTGGCGGCGTGGCCGAGACGGTGGACGACACGGTCGGTCAACTGGCCCTGCGCGCCGATCCGAAAGTCTATGCCGAGGCGATCGAGGCGCTGTTCGAACGCGACATCGACGCTGTCGGCCGGGCCGCCCGGCAAAAGGCGGTTGAGCGCTTCAGCTGGAACAGCGTGTTCGAGGGTCTGTTCACCGTCTACGCCGAGGCGACGGGGCGTGGCGAGTTCGTCACACCGGCCGAGCAGCCGGCTTACCAATAAGACACTCGACAGCCGGCGGCGGGCGGGCCAGCGTGACGGCATGATCCGCACGCTTTGTCTCACGCGGGCGCTCGCCCTCCTTGCCCCG
>CAXBPJ010000509.1:0-1684 GCA_963977325.1 uncultured Brevundimonas sp.
GGGCGGCCCTGCATCATCCCGTCCGCACCGTCGCCTCGCCCATCCGCATGTCCGAGACCCCGGCCGCCTATCGCTCGGCGCCGCCCGCCCTCGGCCAGGACACCGACGCCGTGCTGGGCGACCTGCTGCCCGACCTCGACCTCGCCGACCTGCGCGCCCGCGGCGTCGTCTGAACAGAAAAGGGGCGGCGGATCGATCGACCCGCCGCCCCGTCAGGACGCTAGATCCCGATCACCACCAGTAGCTGTAGACCGCGACCAGGAAGGCGATGACGCCCACCGCCGCCAGGTTGAAGCTCCACGAGGTCTTGTAGCTGACGCCCTCGAAGCTGATCGGCAGGGCCGTCACCTTCTGCGGGACCAGGTAGGAGACGATGGCGGCGGCGGCCAGCGACGCCAGGAACACCACGCCAACCCGGTTCATGAACGGCAGGGTGAAGATCTCGGCGTACTGCAGCCACCAGAACACCGCCGACAGCACCACCGACAGGATCGCGCCGGTCAGGGCCCCGGCCTCCGACGTCCGCCGCCAGAACATGCCGAGCACGAAGATCACCACGATGCCCGGGGTGAAGAAGCCGGTGAACTCCTGGATGTACTGGAAGCCCTGCTCGAATCCGCCCAGCAGCGGCCGGGCCGCCACGATGCCGATCAGGGTCGCGACCACCGCCGCCACGCGGCCGACGCTGACCAGGTGCCGCTCCGACGAGCCCTTCTTGGCCTTGGCGTAGAGGTCCAGGGTGAAGATGGTGGCGATCGAGTTGATCTTGGACGCCAGCGACGCGATCACCGCCGCTATCAGGGCCGCGAAGACGATGCCCTTCAGCCCCACGGGCAGCAGGTTCATCATGGTCGGATAGGCCTGGTCCGGCCGGTCCAGCGTGGGCGCCAGCACCAGCGCCGCCATCCCCGGCAGCACCACGATCACCGGCATCAACAGCTTCAGATAGGCGGCGAAGGCGATGCCCTTCTGCGCCTCGCCCACCGACTTGGCCGCCAAGGCCCGCTGGATGATGTACTGGTTGAAGCCCCAGTAGCTCAGATTCATGATCCACATCCCGCCCAGGATCACCGCGATCCCCGGCAGGTCCTTGAAGTACGGGCTGTCGGGCGACAGGATCATGTCGAACTTCTCGGGGAATTCGGTGGTCAGCCGGGTGAAGCCGCCGACCAGCCCAGCGTCCCCGCCGATCTGGTTCAGGGTGATGAAGCCGATCACCAGCCCACCCATGACCAGCAGCGTCACCTGCACGATGTCGGTCAGGGCCACGGCCTTCAGCCCGCCCCACAGCTGATAGACCAGGGCGAACACGCCGATGGCGACGATGGCCCACATCTGGTCCAGGCCGGTCACGGTGGTCACCGCGATCGACCCCAGCCACAGGATCGAGGTCACGTTCACGAACACGTAGAGCACGAGCCAGAACACGGCCATCACGTTGCGGATCGTGGTGCCGTACCGCTGCTCCAGGAACTGCGGCATCGTATAGATATTGTTGGCCAGGAAGATCGGCAGGAACCACTTGCCGACGATCAGCAGGGTCAGCGCCGCCATCCATTCATAGGACGCGATGGCCAGGCCGATCAGATAGCCCGAGCCCGACATGCCGATGATCTGCTCGGCCGAGATGTTGGCGGCGATCAGCGACGCCCCGATGGCCCACCACGGCAGGGCCGGGTCGAAC
>CAXBPJ010000510.1:0-1678 GCA_963977325.1 uncultured Brevundimonas sp.
CCCCCCCGCCGTGCCGGGCGTTGATCACCCCCGCCAGGAACACCCGCTCCGCATGGCTCTGTCCCGCCAGCGGCGCCCTCAGCACCTGATCGAAGGCCAGATCGCTGCGATGGTCGGGATGGAAGCGGCCGCCGATGTCGGCATACAAGCAGGCGGCCCGCGTCAGGACCGCGTCGCGCTCAGGCCCGAACACCGGCGGCAGGCCGTCCGTCACCCCGACCACGAACCCGTGCAGGGCATCCGGCAATCCGGGCGACACCCCCTGGCGCGCCGCCAGCACCGCCGCCCCCGCCAGCAGCGGGTCATTGGCCCGGTCCAGCCCCAGCCCTTCGACCAACACCCCCTCGCGCACGCCCCAGGCCGAGAAGGTCACCGTCTCGATCCCCAGCGCCTCGATCAGCCCCTCCAGCACCAGGGCAGCGACCGGCAGGGTTTCGGCGCGGCGGCGCGACACCCCCGGCAGCTTGTCGAGAGAGGCCTTCGACTGGCGCGCCACCACCCCCGCCACCTCGCGCGCTTCATCGGCGGTCATGGCGTACTGATGCACGATCTTTAGCGGATAGTCGGCCGTGGCCATGTGCAGTTGCGCCAGGCTGCGCCAGGCGCCCCCGACGGCGTGGAAAGCCGGGCCCGCGAAGTCCCGAGCCACCGGGGCCAGGGTGCGGGCGATGGTCTTCCTCAACTTGTCCGCGTCCACCCCCTTGCCGTTGGTCAGGGAGAAGGGACCCAGCGGCAGGGTCACCCCCGTCTCTATCCGCCCGCCTCCAACCCGGCTCAGCTCCAGACTGGCCCCGCCCAGATCGCCGACCACGCCCCGCGTATCGGGCGCCCCGGCCACCACGCCCTGGGCCGAGAACCGCGCCTCCTCCTCGCCGGACAGCACTCTGACCGCCAGCCCCGTCTCGGCGGCGATCCGCTGCACGAACGCCGGACCGTCCTCGGCGTCGCGCACGGCGGCGGTGCCGAACACATGCACGGCCGAGGGCTTCATCGCGTCGATCAGCCCGGCGAACCGGGTCAGGGCCCGCATCGCGGTCTCGACCCCTTCCTCCGACAGATGGCCGCTGCCGGCCACACCCCGGCCCAGGCCCGCCAGCACCTTCTCGTTGAAGATGGTCCAGATCGCCCCGCCCTCGACCCGATAGACGGCCAGGCGCACGGAGTTCGACCCGATATCGACGACGGCGACCTCGCGCGTTTCCTCCACGGGGCTCATAGCTCCAACGTCTTGGGCAGGGTCTTCACCTTGCGGCCGCGTCCCGACAGGCTGGGATTGGTCATGAAATACTGGTGCGCCGAGAACGGCGTCTCCCCGGTCCGCGGCCGAACCCGGCGATAGGCGCCGTCGGAACCCAGCAGCCAGCTCTGGGTGTCGTCTTTCAGGTTGGCGACCATGATCTGGTCCAGCACCTGGTCGTGCACCGTGGCGTTCAGCACCGGCGTCATCAGCTCCACCCGCCGGTCCAGGTTGCGCGGCATCCAGTCGGCCGAGGAGATGTACAGTTTCGCCTTGTCATGCGGCAGGTCGGCCCCGTTGGCGAAACAGACGATCCGGCTGTGCTCCAGGAACCGCCCGACGATCGAGCGGACACGGATGTTCTCGCTCAATCCCGGAACCCCGGGCCTCAGACAGCAGATGCCCCGGATCACCAGTTCGATCCTGACGCCCCACTGGCTG
>CAXBPJ010000511.1:0-1655 GCA_963977325.1 uncultured Brevundimonas sp.
CCCGGGCGACTGGGCCCAAGCGCTGATGGACCTGGGCGCCATGGTCTGCCGCCCCCGCCAGCCGCTGTGCGGCGTCTGCCCGGCATCGGACTGGTGCGAGGGCCGCGCTTCGGGCCAACCGGAGCGATATCCAGTCAGGTCGCGCAAGGTCGCCAGGCCTCGCCGCACCGGCGTGGCTTGGGTGATGCTCGATCCCGAGGGACGGGTCGGTCTCCTTCGGCGTCCCGATCGGGGGCTGCTTGGCGGGATGTTCGGTCTGCCGACATCCGAGTGGGGCGACACTCCTGACGTTTCGCCGCCCGTGAAGGCCCGATGGACCGAAGCCGGGTCGATCGATCATGTCTTCACCCACTTCGCCCTGACGCTGGATGTCAGGATGGCGCGTATTGATGACCCCAGCGCCGCGACGCAGTGGATTTCTGCCGAGGCCGCCTCCGCCGCCCTCCCGACGGTGTTCCGTAAGGCCCTGGCGCGGGGGCTGGCCGCGCTCCGGACGACGTGAGCGGAACTCTTGTTCATGAACCGCGCTTCATCGGGCCGCCGGAATATGGTCAGGCTGGGGTCATCGGCTCGCCCGACCCACCCGTCATGACGGCGATCTCAACCATCCCGAACGGGAGACGACACCAATGACGCTTTCACGCCGCCAACTGGCCCTTGGGGCCGCCGCCTTGGGCCTGTCGGGTTTCACCGCCCCCGCGCTCGCACAATCGCTGAGCGCTGAGGATCGCGCCCTGGTCGATCGGGCCTCGGCCTATCTGCAGAACCTGACCTCGGCTCAGGGGACCTTCACGGAAACCGGGCCGGGCGGACAGACCCACCGCGGCCGTTTCTGGCTGCAGCGCCCAGGCAAGATGCGCTTCGAATACACCACGCCGGAAGGGCTGCTGGTGGTGTCCGACGGCAATAATGTCAGCCGCTATGACCCGCGCATCAACACCTTCCTCCAAGTGCCGCTCGGTCAGACTCCGCTATCGACCTTCCTATCGCGCAATGTCCGCCTGGCCGAGGATGTGCGCGTCGACCGCGTGACCCGCAGCCGTAACGGCGCCTTCGCGATCGTGGCGCGCGACCGTCGCCGTCCGAACGAGGGCTCGGCCATCCTGGCCTTCGCGGGTTCACCCATGCGACTTCAGGAATGGACCCTCATCGACGCCCAGGGGCAGCGTACGCGCGTACAGCTGAACACCCTCCAGCCCGCATCGGGTCTGGCCTCCAGCCTGTTCGTGCTACGCGATCCGACGCGTCGCCCTGGCCGGAACTAAAGGTTCGTCAAGCCGCGACGACCTGTCTCACGAGAGATTTCAGGAATCGGACGCTCTCGCGTTGACCTTTTTTCGGGGGCGTGACAGTTTGGGCACAGGACGACGGCGTTCGTCTTCCGTCCCGGATGTTATCCCCTCCCGGGTGCGGCGTGAGAGAGACATAAACTGCGAACGACGCCCGGTCCCTGGATCGGGCGTCTTTTTATTCGCGGTCTGGGTCATCCGGCGGCGGGGTCGTGCTAGGCGCGGTCCATGAGCCTGAGAGTCGCCACCTGGAATATCAACTCCGTCCGCCTGAGAGCCGATCAGGTCGCCCGCTTCGTCGCCGAACGCGCGCCCGACGTGATCTGCCTGCAGGAGATCAAGTGCCGCACCGGCGAGTTCCCCGAG
>CAXBPJ010000512.1:0-1652 GCA_963977325.1 uncultured Brevundimonas sp.
ATGATCAGCAGCACCAGCATCACGTCCACTAGAGGCGTGACGTTGATCTCGCTGTTCTGCTCGATGGCGTACTTGCCGCCGCCGCCGCCTCCGATCTTGGCGGCCATCTGGGTTACGCTCCCTTGTCGAGCTGACGCGACAGGGCGTTCAGCAGTTCGGCGTTGAAGCCGTCGGAACGGACGCCATAGGCGGCGATGCGGGTGTTGAAGTAGTTATAGAAGATAACCGCCGGGATGGCCGCGAACAGACCGATGCCGGTGGCCAGCAGGGCCTCGGCGATACCCGGGGCCACGACCGCCAGGTTGGTGGTGTTGGTGTTCGCGATGCCGATGAACGAGTTCATGATGCCGTAGACGGTGCCGAACAGACCGATGAAGGGGGCGTTCGAACCGACCGAGGCGAGGAACTGCTGTCCGCCCGACAGGCGCTTGGCGATCGAGGACTGGACGGCCGAGACCGCGGTCTGGGCGCGCAGCAGCGTCGAGTCGCGGTGGTCGCCCGAGGTGGCCAGACCGGCCTGTCGCGACAGACGGACTTCCTCGGTGGCCGCGGCGGCCATGTCGGCCAGCGGGTTGCCCTCGAAATCTTCCGAGGTCGAGACACGGTGGATGTCGTCGATCGAGCGGGCGCCGCGGAAGGCTTCCAGGAAGCGGTCCGAGGTGCGGTTCAGGCTGCCGAATTCGATCAGCTTGATGACCAGCAGCGTCCAGGAGAAGACCGAGGCCAGGAGCAGGCCGGCCATCACGATCTTAACCACCAGGTCCGCCTCGGCGAACATGCTGGCGACGGTCAGCTTGCCGTGGCTTTCGCCACCGACCGCTTCGGGGTTCTCGGCATCGGCGGGAGCCGCCGGGGCCGGAGTGGCGGCGGCGGCGTCAACCGCGGCCGGATCGGCGGGGGTGGTGGCCGTGGCTTCCGCCGGGGCCGGAGCCGGGGTCGCGTCCTGAGCGAGGACCGGCGAGGCCGCCATAAGCACGGCGAAGCCGGCCAGGGCGATCAGGGGGTTCGTCTTTTTGCTATCGAGCATAATTCGCCAGTTCCTGCTTGGTCTGACTCGTGGGACCGAAGGAACCTCCGCCAAGGCGGCTGCTCCCTTGAGTGAAAACGTCGAACGACGCCGGACCGGCGGTCCGTCGCCGAAACGCTGGGCTCGTGCTCGATGTCGCCGAGGTGGCGATCGCCGGTCGGAAGCGAACTTCCGGGCCGTTGGTCATCGAGCGCGATGGCAGCGGTCGAAACCCTTTGGCGAACCGTTACCAGAGCGTCAAGGGCGCTGACCCCGTTTTCACCTCCCACGGCCGTGCGACGACTATGTGACGCACGGGTCATGCTTCCAAAGAAGCAAAAGCGAAAGGAAGATGCGGAAATCGGCGAAGTCTTTCGCCGGCGTCGCTTGCGTCGGCGATTCCGCCGGCCTTGCTCGCGCCATCAGGATTAACGCCAGTTCATTGAATCCGAACGGCTTAGCTCGCTGGAGAAATCATGAGCGAGCTGACGCGGGACGTCCGTCGCGAGAAACAAAGTGTGTGCGGGGAGGATGGTGCCTGGAGGCGGATTCGAACCACCGACACGCGGATTTTCAATCCGCTGCTCTACCAACTGAGCTATCCAGGCCAAGGCCATTCGGCGCCCGCCGTCGGCGGGGAGCGGCG
>CAXBPJ010000513.1:0-1652 GCA_963977325.1 uncultured Brevundimonas sp.
ATCCGGATCGCGAGGTCGTCTGCGTCGCCGGCGACGGCGACTTCCTGATGACCGGCCAGGAGCTGGCCACCGCCGTCCAGCACGGCCTGGGCTGTGTCGTCATCGTGGTCGATAACGGGACCTACGGCACCATCCGCATGCACCAGGAGGGCCACTACCCCGGTCGGGTCATCGCCACTGACCTGAAGAACCCGGACTTCGTCGCCTATGCCCGGGCGTTCGGCGCCTTCGGCGTGCGCTGCGAGACCACCGAGGCCTTTCCCGACGCCCTGGATCAGGCCCGCGCCGCCGCCCGTTCCGGCCAGCCTGCCCTGTTGCACCTGATCACCTCCGCCGAGGACATCGCCCCCAACCGGACAATCAGCGGACTGCGCAACGGCTGACTACTCCGCCGGCGCGGGCGCCTCGCCCTCGACCCGGCGATGCCCGGTGAACCGGCCGCCGACGCGGCGCTTCATCCAGCCGGCGATGTCGTCGACGATGGTGAAGATGGCCGGGATGTAGAGCAGCGACAGGAAGGTCGAGGAGATCAGGCCGCCGACCACGGCGATGGCCATGGGCGAGCGGAACTCGACATCGGCGCCCCAGCCCACGGCGACGGGCACCATACCCGCGCCCATGGCGAAGGTGGTCATCAGGATCGGCCGCGCCCGCTTGTGCGCCGCGTCCATGATGGCGTCCCAGCGCGCCATCCCGTCCTTCTCGGCCATGATGATGTAGTCGACCAGCAGGATCGAGTTCTTGGCCGCGATGCCCATCAGCATCAGCACCCCGATCAGGGACGACAGCGAGAAGCTGGACCCCATCAGCACCAGACCGACGAACGCGCCGCCGATGGCCAGGGGCAGGGCCGCCATGATGGTGATCGGATAGGCGAAGCTTTTGAACAGCAGCACCAGCACCGCATACATGAGCAGGATGCCCGTGGCGAAGGCGATGGCGAAGCCGGTGACCATCTCCTGAATGAACTCGGCGTCGCCGGCCGGGACCTGACGCACGCCCGCCGGCAGGTTCCGGACAGACTCAAGTTGCTGCACGCGCTGTGACGCCTCACCGGTCAGGATGCCGTCTAGCTCGGCGGTGATGGAGGCGACACGGGCGCGGTCCTGGCGGCTGACCGTCGCGGGCCCCGCGCCGAACTCGATGGTGGCGACCGACGACAGCGGCACGGTCGCGCCCGACGCTGTCGGCACGCGCAGGTTTTCGATCACCGACAGGTCGGATCGGGCGTCCTCGGTCAGCACCAGGCGGATCGGAATTTGCCTGTCGCCGAGATTGAACTTGGGCAGGTTCTGATCGACGTCGCCGATGGTGGCGACCCGCACCGCCTGGGAGATGGCGCCGGTCGACACCCCGACCAGGGCGGCCTGATCCGGGCGCGGCGTGACCAGGATCTCGGGCCGGGCGATGGCGGCCGAGTTGACCACATTGGCCAGCCCCGGAACGCCCCGCATCTCGGACTCGATGCGCCGCGCCGCTTCCTCCAGCGCCTCGGGATCATCCGACAGGATGGAGAAGGTGTAGCGGGTGCCGTCCGACGGGCCGCCGCCCTGCTGAGCGATGCCGGCGGCGATGCGCGCGCCGGGGATGGCGTCGAACTGATCGACCATCTCGCGCGCGAACTGCTGTTGGGTCAGGTCGCGCTGGCCCGG
>CAXBPJ010000514.1:0-1649 GCA_963977325.1 uncultured Brevundimonas sp.
GGTGCTGGAGCATATCGAGGAGGCGGGCGTCCACTCGGGCGACAGCGCCTGTTCGATGCCGCCGTACTCCCTGTCCGGCGAGACGGTGGCCGAGCTGATGCGCCAGACCGAGGCGATGGCGAAGGCCCTGAAGGTGCGCGGCCTGATGAACGTGCAGTTCGCCATCGAGGAGCCGCACGGCGACAACCAGCGAATCTTCGTGCTGGAGGTGAACCCGCGCGCAAGCCGCACCGCCCCCTTCGTCGCCAAGACAATGGGGGCGCCGATCGCCGCCATCGCCGCCAAGGTCATGGCGGGGGAGAAGCTGTCGTCCTTCGGGCTGGAGCAGAAATGCTTCGACCACATCGCGGTCAAGGAGGCCGTCTTCCCCTTCGCCCGGTTCGCCAATGTGGACACGGTGCTGGGGCCAGAGATGCGCTCGACCGGCGAGGTCATGGGGCTGGACTGGCGCCGCGAGGACGAGGCCGATCTGAAGCCCGCCTTCGCCCGCGCCTTCGCTAAGAGCCAGATCGGCGGCGGCACCACCCTGCCCATCTCCGGCTGCGCCTTCATTTCGGTTAAGGACGACGACAAGCCGTTCATCCTGGAGGCCGCCCGCGCCCTGGTCGACCAGGGCTTCAGCCTGATGGCCACCGGCGGCACCCACGCCTATCTGGTCGAACAGGGTCTGGAGGCGCGGCTGGTCAAGAAGGTGCTGGAGGGCCGCCCCCACATCGTCGACGCCATGAAGAACGGCGAGGTCCAGCTGGTCTTCAACACCACCGAGGGCAAGCAGTCCCTGGCCGACAGCTTCTCCATCCGCCGCACCGCCCTTATGATGAAGATTCCCTACTACACCACCACCGCGGGCGCCCTCGCCGCCGCCCAGGCCATCGCGGCCATCAAGGCGGGGGAGTTGGATGTGAGGCCGGTGCAGGGGTACGGGTAAGCTCCACGACGTCACATCCGTCTGGCAGATCCAATCATGCGCCCTGTCATCGCGCTTTTATTTCTCAGTTTGGTGGCGAGCGGCGCCATCGCTCAACCCAGGCAATGGCGCGATCCCGATCTCGGCGCGCGCATCGTGGAAGGCGTGGCCAGCGCCGATCACATCTGGCTGCGGGGCTCGACACGCAAGGTCTTAAGGTTGAGTCGCTCGACGGGCGAACGGACCGTTGTGGCGGACGACGTCGAAGACATGATCGCGATGGGTGAAAGGCTGTGGGTGCTGTCCGGGCCGGCCGTCGGGGGGCAATTCAACCTAGTCGACCTCCGCTCAGAAGACGCGACCTCATTCGCGCAGGATCGCGAGCACCGCATATATCTTCACTCCGGCAGAGATTCCGAAGGAGAGGTTGTTGGACTGTTCGCCGTTCCGGGTGCCTTGAGGCCGGCCGTGCTCGCGACTAGGACCGTAGCCATTCCCGAAGACGGTGGTTGGAGACGGCATCAGCTTGCCGCTGATCTGCACCAGGGGGCGTGGATTTCCGCGCCCTCTGACGACGTGATTTACGTCGGATACAACAGGGGTGAGTGGGGAGGCGGCTTGCGGAGGGTCGATCTGCCGTCTGGATCGGTTTCGTTCGTCACCAAAGCTGGAGATGACGCGTGCGAGGGCTTGTTGCCGCCCGCGTGCGCTCCGATCGTCGGAGCTTTCAACGATCCCGGCG
>CAXBPJ010000515.1:0-1647 GCA_963977325.1 uncultured Brevundimonas sp.
GGATCGGCGACGCCGCGGTCGACCACGGCCTTGACCGCCGCCTCCGCGCTCATGCGCAGCTGTTCGATATAGGTGTCGTTGGGCTCGGCCCCGTCGCGGCCGACGATCGGCATGGTTGGGTTGTCCAGCACCGCATAGCCCTGGGTCAGCAGGAACAGGTGGCTGGAGCCGCCGGGCCGCACGAAGCGGTTGTCGGTGTCCACCACCTGACCGGCCACGGCGGCGTCGGTGAACTCGGCCGGATAGGCCCACATCACCAGCGGCAGCGGACCGTCGCGCTGAGCGTCATAGCCCTCGGGCAGATACAGGGTGCCCGACAGCTGCACGCCGTCGGCGCGCTCATAGGCGATCAGCTCGCGCGACACATTGGCCAGCTGCGGCGCCGGGTCGGGAAAGTTAGTCAGCGGCGTCAGGCTGTTCGAGGCGACGTCGCGAATCTGCAGATTGGGCGGGTCCAGCCGCGTCTCGCGCCGCGTCACCAGCCTCCGGCCCTCGGGGTCCAGCAGGCCGACGATGGTCTCGTACTCGCCCGAGGCAGAGCCCCACAGCCGCTCGATTTCGCCGCTTTCCAGGTTCTGCTTGGCCAGGAAGGGGAAGGAGCCCTGGCGCGTCGCCCCCGCGCCTTCCAGCAGGATGGCGTCGCCGCCATCCACGAACTGCATGACGGAACGACCCTGCTCGTTGGGTTCGACCAGCGGCGAGCCGGGGTCGTTGTACCGATCCTGATAGTTGCGCTCGACCAGCACACGGCCCTGCCCCGGCTGGGATGGGTCGACGAGATAGCGCGCCTCGCTGCGGTCGTTGAACCAGCGGCTATTGACGATGGCTACATCATCGCGACCCCAGTCCACGCCGGAATAGCGTTTGTCGAGGTCGATCAAAGTCGTCGGCTCGCCCGAGAAGGGCGCGGCCAGCATGAAGACACGGTCGCGCACGGCGGCCTCGGCGCGGCTGTCGCCCCCATCCTGGGCCTCGGTCCAGACCAGGGTCGCGTCAGCGTCGGCGCGCCAGTTGATCGAGCGCGGGCCGGTCGCCACTGAGTCGAACGGCGGCGGAATGTTGTCGCGCAAGGGCAGGTCGGCGACCTGATGCACCACCTGGCCATCCAGATCGGTGACCGTCACCTCGGAGGGGAACAGGGCGGCGGGCACGACATAGCTGTAGGGCCGCTTGGCGCGGGTCTGGAGCAGAAAGCGGCCGTCCGGCGACGGCGACACGCCCAGGATCACGCCCGGCTCGCCGATCGGCCTCGCGGCGCCGTTCAGCGGCACGAGGGTCAGTTGGCTGGTGAAATAATGGTCGAAGAGGGCCTCGTCGCCGGCGTTCGACAGCAGATCCTGATAGGTCCGGACCGGCGCGGCGCGGCCGGCCGTCTCCTCGACGATCGGGCCCGTCGGCGGGCGGCTGACGTCGGGCGCGGGGCCTCGGCCTTCCGGCGTCATGCGCGCGACCAGGCCGGAGCCGTCCGGCAGCCAAGAGAAGCCCGAGCCCGAGGCGGCGTTGACCCGCGCATCCGTCAGCCGCCGCGCCTCGCCCGAGGCCGCGTCGGCGACCCACAGCTCCAGCCCGTCCGCCTGTCCCATCAGGAAGGCGACGTGATCCCCCGTCGGCGACCAGGACGGCGCGGTCAGCCGTGCGCCCTCGGGG
>CAXBPJ010000516.1:0-1646 GCA_963977325.1 uncultured Brevundimonas sp.
GCGCATCCTGCGCGACCACGGCTAGGCCACGCCCGAACCCAAGGACAGCCCATGACCCAGATCCGAGACAGCCGCGCCGCCATCCTGCGGGGTGTCATGAACCGCTGCCCTTCCTGCGGAGAGGGGCAGCTGATGCAGGGCTATCTGAAGGTGAACCCGGTCTGCGCGCATTGCCAGGCGCCCCTGTCCCGCTATCCGGCGGCGGACGGGCCGGCGTTCTTTACCATGACGGTGATGCTGCTGGTGCTGATCGTCGGCCCGCCCCTGATCCTGGCGGTCTGGCCGCTGGGCTGAACCTGGGCCGGCACGGTTGCGGCGGGCGGCCGCGGCCCCCTATAAGCGCCCCCACCCTCCCCTCCCCCGCAGACGACGGCGCGATCCATGAACATCCACGAGTACCAGGCCAAGCAGCTTCTGAAGGGCTTCGGCGCGCCGGTCGCCGAGGGCGTCGCCATCACCTCGGCCGATCAGGCCGAGGCCGCCGCCAAGTCCCTGCCCGGCCCGCTCTATGTGGTGAAGTCCCAGATCCACGCCGGCGGTCGCGGCAAGGGCCGGTTCAAGGAGTTGGGCGCCGAGGCCAAGGGCGGGGTGCGCCTGGCCAAGTCGGTCGAGGACGTGGTCGCCAACGCTCGCGAGATGCTGGGGAACACCCTCGTCACCGCCCAGACCGGCGAGGCCGGCAAGCAGGTCAACCGCCTCTATATCGAGGACGGCGCCGACATCGCGCGCGAACTGTACTGCTCGCTGCTGGTCGACCGGGGCACGGGCCGGATCTCCTATGTCGTTTCGACCGAGGGCGGCATGGACATCGAGGCGGTGGCGCATGACACGCCCGAGCGCATCCAGACCATCGACATCGACCCCGAGGCCGGGGTCACCGAGGCGAACATCGCCGAGATCAACGCCGCCCTGAAGCTGGACGGCGCGGCGGCGGAGGACGGCGTCAAGCTGTTCCCCCTCCTCTACAAGGCCTTCCTCGACACCGACATGTCGATGCTGGAGATCAATCCGCTGATCGTCATGGAGAACGGCCGGCTGCGCGTGCTGGACGCCAAGGTGTCGTTCGACGGCAACGCCCTGTTCCGCCATCCGGACATCAAGGACCTGCGCGACGAGACCGAGGAGGACGCCAAGGAGATCGAGGCCTCGGAATGGGACCTCGCCTATGTCGCCCTGGATGGCAACATCGGCTGCATGGTCAACGGCGCCGGCCTGGCCATGGCGACGATGGACATCATCAAGCTGTATGGAAAAGAGCCCGCCAACTTCTGCGACGTCGGCGGCGGCGCCTCGAAGGAAAAGGTCGCGGCGGCGTTCAAGATCATCACCGCCGACCCGAACGTCCAGGGCATTCTGGTCAACATCTTCGGCGGCATCATGCGCTGTGACGTCATCGCCGAGGGCGTGGTCGCCGCGGTCAAGGAAGTGGGCCTGAAGGTGCCGCTGGTCGTCCGCCTGGAAGGCACGAATGTCGCCGAGGGCAAGCGCATCCTGAACGAAAGCGGCCTGGCCATCACCGCCGCCGACGACCTCGACGACGCCGCCCAGAAGATCGTCGCGGCGGTGGGGTGATATGACAGATCAACTGCTTGCGTTCGATGTAGGCTTTTGGGCTCACGAAGCGTCAGCGCTTGCACACCGCCAAG
>CAXBPJ010000517.1:0-1633 GCA_963977325.1 uncultured Brevundimonas sp.
TCCTCGGGTCCTGAGGCCCCGTCGGAAGCCGGCGTCTGCTACCATTTCGGCAACCCCGGCGCACAGGACGAAGAGCCGCGCTTCAACGAGGTGGCCCAGACCGTCGAGTCGCTGGAGCATTGCGCCGCCCAGCTGGAGGTCATGCGAATGAACTTCCTGCGCATGGGCGGCTCGGTTCAGGAGATCACCGGCGCCTACGGCGGGCAGTTCATCTTCATCGACCGCCAGGGTGTCTGGGTGGCGCAGAGCTTCGACGGCGGTCGATTCTTCACCATGACCCGCAGCGGCGACGGGCGGCTGATCGTGCCCTCGGCCATCGACTGGAACACCGCCGAGGCTCGCGCCGCCGCCGCTCAGGCGGGCGACGGGGCCACAACTCCCGCTGAATGACGGCGGACTAGAACCAAACCGGAACATCGGCTAAGGATCGCCTTGGCCCAACGATCAAAGTCAGAAGGACATTCCGCCATGGCCGGCAGCGTCAACAAGGTCATCCTCATCGGCAATCTGGGTCGCGACCCGGAAATCCGCTCGCTGAACAACGGCGATCGCGTCGCCCAGCTGTCGCTGGCCACCTCGGAGCAGTGGCGCGACAAGTCCTCCGGCGAACGCAAGGAGAAGACCGAGTGGCACCGGGTGGTCATCTTCAACGACAATATCGTCAAGGTCGTTGAAAACTATCTGAAAAAGGGTTCGACCATCTATGTCGAGGGTCAGCTCCAGACCCGCAAGTGGACCGACCAGCAGGGCGTCGAGAAATACACCACCGAGGTGGTGATCCAGCGCTTCAACGGACAGCTGACCATGCTGGGCGGCCGTGACGGCGGCGGCGGGGCGGGTGCAGGAGGCGGTCGCGGCGACGACGACTATTCCTCCGGGTTTTCAACCGGCGGCGCCAACAAGCCCTCGGGTCCCAAGGAGAGCTACGACCTGAACGACGACATTCCGTTCTAGTTCGAGCCGTTCACGCCTGCCGGAAGCCGAGGACGTCCTGCATGTCATAGAGGCCCGGCGGGCGGGGGCGGACCCAGTTGGCCGCCACCACCGCACCCTTGGCGAACAGGCTGCGATCGATGGCGTGGTGGCTGAGGCTGATCACCTCGTCGTCCGAGGCGAACAGCACCGTGTGATCGCCGACGATGCCGCCGGCTCGGGTTGCCGAAAAGCCGATCGAACCCACCGCACGAGCTTCCCCGACCCCGTCGCGCACCGGAGCGCGGACTTCGGTCAGAGCCTTGCCGCGCCCCAGGGCCGCCGCCTCGCCCAGCATCAGGGCGGTGCCCGACGGCGCGTCGCGCTTCATTCGGTGATGCGCCTCCGAAACCTCGATATCCCAGTCCGCCGCGTCCAGCCGCGCCGCCGCCCGCTCCACCAGCCCGACCAGAATATTGACGCCCAGCGAGAAATTGCCGCTGCGCACGATGGCGACCTTCTCCGCCGCCAGGGCGATGGCGTGTTCCTGAGCGTCAGACAGTCCGGTCGAGCCGATCACCAACGCCGGGCCGCCCCGCGCGGCCGCCGCCTCCGCCAGTTCGACGGAGTGCTCGGGCGTTGAGAAGTCGATGATCACGTCGCAGTGGGCGAGATCCGGCTCCTCGCCGCGATCGAACCGCGCCGCTGTCACCATGTCCTC
>CAXBPJ010000518.1:0-1633 GCA_963977325.1 uncultured Brevundimonas sp.
TCAGGCGTTCGCCCAGACCCAGCTGGGTCAGGACCTCCGCCGCCCGCGCCCGCGCCTTCTCGATAGACGCCCCCGCGATCCGCATCGGCAGGGCGACGTTATCGCGCGCGTCGAATTCCGGCAGCAGGTGGTGGAACTGATAGACGAAGCCGACCCGCTGTAACCGCAGCCGGGTGCGCGCCCGCTCGTTCAGCCCGGTGACCTCCTCCCCGTCAATGGTCAGTTGACCAGCGGTCGGCCGTTCCAGCAGACCCGCGGCATGGAGCAGGCTCGACTTCCCGGAACCCGACGGCCCGATCAACCCGACCACCTCGCCCGGAAAGACGTCCAGGTCGACGCCCTTGAGGACCGTCAGCGTTCTGGCCGGCGTGACATAGCTGCGCTCGAGCCCGCGAATGGAGAGAACCGGATCACTCAAAACGCAGGGCCTCCACCGGATCGAGCCGCGACGCCCGCGGCAGCAGATAGACCTCGGAGTTGAACACCTGCGCCCCGGTCAGGGCCTCGATCGCCCCCTGAATCGGTCCGATGTTTAGGCAGAACAGGATGCCCAGGATCAGCCCTGCCAGCGTGCCCGCCACCCCGATCGAGGCGCCGGCCATGAAGAACACCCGCAGGATCGAGCTCTGGCTGGCCCCCACAGTCCTCAGAATAGCAATGTCGCGGGTCTTGTTCTTCACCAGCATGACGATGCCCGAGATGATGTTCATGGCGGCGATGGCCACGACCAGGCCCAGGATGATGCTCATCGCCACGCGCTCGATCTTCAGCGCCTCCCAGAAGGCCGAGGCCCGCTGGGTCCAGTCGGTGATTACGGCATATGGGCCGACGGCCTCGCGCACGCCGGGCGCGATCTCTGCAACCCGGTCGGGATCGTCCACCTTCATCTCGATGACGTCCCACACCCCTTCCTTGCCGAAGAAGATCTGGGCCTGCTCCAGCGGCATGAACATGAAGCCGGCGTCGTAGTCCGCCATCCCGGCGGTGAAGGTGCCGCCGACGATATAGGTCTTCTCCAGCCCCAGGGAGCCAAAGGCCGAGCCGCCGCCGGTCGGTGACAGCACGGTGATCGGATCGCCGATCCTCAGGCCCAGATTGTTCGCCATGGTCTGGCCGATGATCACCCGGTCGCCGCCATAGGGGCCCTGGCCGAACGTCCGCAGCGCCTCGGGCTGTGTGCTGTCGGCAACCAGATCCATGCGGCGCAGGTCCTCGGCGCGGATGCCGCGCACCACGACCGGCGTCAGCTGGGCGCCCGCCCGGATCACGGAATAGCTCTCGGTCAGGGGCGACACCTCGACCACGCCCGGCGCATTCCTCAGCCGCTCGACCACCTGATCGCGGTCCGGCGCCTGCAGCACTTCTCCCGACACGAACATGTGCCCGTTGAACGACAGGATCCGGCCCAGCAGCTCGGCGCGGAAACCGGACATGATGCTCATGACGCTGATCAGCACCGCCACCGCCAGCATGATGCCGACGAAGCTGATGATGGCGATCAGGGCGACCCCGCCCTCCTTGCGCCTGGCCCGGAGGTAGCGGAGCGCCAGGCCGAGCTCCCAGGAAGACAGGAGGTTCACCACTCTCCTCCCCGTTCCGCAGGAATGGGGAGGTGGCGCGGCGAAGCCGTGAC
>CAXBPJ010000519.1:0-1617 GCA_963977325.1 uncultured Brevundimonas sp.
AACCCTTCTCCAACGCGCCCGCGGCGGCGAGATCACCGAAAGTTCGGCCCTGTCCCGGATCGCCGCCATCGCTCGTGACGCCATCGTCGGCGACACCTACCAGAAGCCTTGGGGCTAGATGATCGACGCGGGTGACGCGCGCTGCATAAATTGCGTCGGTCAGCCGACACAGGAACGGCCCGGCGGCTGGCCGGTTAGCTTTGAGAACTTCCAAGCAGGAATACTCTCATGTCAGTCATCGACAAGGTTCTCGCCGCCGTTACGCCGCCGGTCTCGGAAGAGAAACGCGCCGAGGCCACCGCCAACGCCCGCGCGGTGGCCCGGAGCGGCGACTGGCTTTCGATGGTTTTGGACCACCACGAGCAGATCCGCGCGGCCTTCGGGGCCTGCAAGGCGGCGCAGGCGGCTTCGGATCGAGCGGCTGCGATGAAGGAACTGGCGGTGGTGCTGAACGGGCATTCGCTGGCCGAGGAGGTGGTGCTGTATCCGGCCCTGGCCCAGGCGGGCGAGAAGATGCACGCGGGCCACGCCTATACCGAACAAACGACCGCAAAGATGCAGATGGCGGAGCTGGAGAACATCGCGCCTTCGACGCCCGAGTGGAAGGACAAGTTGGAGCACATCGAAGGCGCGGTGCTGACGCACATGTTCGAGGAGGAGTCGGGCTGGTTCCTGAAGCTGCACGAGAAGGGCGAGCGGCAGGGGCGCCTGACGGATCGCTACAAGGAAGAGTTTGACCGCTACTGCGGATAGACGCGGCTTGCGCGACCTTTTCAGCCATCAGATCACGCCCGCGGCGCCCGCGGGCCTGCGCTACCAGGATGATCTCGTCTCTCCGTTGATGGCCAACGCCCTCGTGGAGCAGTGGCCGGACCTCGGCCTTCAAGGCGTTCGACTTTCACGGGTTCAAGGGACTGCGGTGCGTCGTGTCTTAAGGCCGGCGATATGACTTCGTCGCTGGCCGGCTGGAGCACACGCAGGCCCTTCCCCGCTTTCTCCATCCGCTCCGCGAGGCCGCCGCCGCGTTCGCCGGGACAGACCCGGCTGCGCTCGAACACGCGCTGGCGACCGAATACGCCCCCGGCGCTCCGATCGGGTGGCATCGCGACCGGCCGGAGTTCGGGAAGGTGATCGGCCTCTCGTTCGTATCGCCCTGCACCCTGCGGTTCCGACGCCCGGTCGTCGGCCAATCGACCCCGCCCGCAGGCCTGTCCGGCGTCGTCCGTCGCGCGGCCTTCCGCTTCAGCGAAAGCCAGTGGGGACATTGGCTCCTCCTTATCCTGGCGGACCGGATCAACGCCGCAGAGGGCATGGTGCAGGACCTCGCCCAGGGTCGCCCGCCGAACCCCCTCGTCGAGATGGGACTCGTCCCGCGTCGGCGGGCGCGCGAGGCCGCGACCGCGACGGGCCTCGCCGCAGGCGCCGCGCTCTGCCTGACTTGGCTCATGGTGCGGCGACGCCGCTAGACGGAAGAGGTCCGGAACGTCCAGATTGATGACGATCGCAGCCGCAGCGACGGTCCTGCTGGCCGTCCCCGGAGTGGCGATAGCACCGGCCTGTGAGACCAACGCGGCCTATGCAGGCTCGATCGCCTCGCCGGTCGACGAGTCCATCGAC
>CAXBPJ010000520.1:0-1611 GCA_963977325.1 uncultured Brevundimonas sp.
TATCGCACCGCCATGAGCGGCTTCACGCGCGAGCAGGCGCGCGAGTTCTGCGCCGCGCTGCAGGCCGCCGGGCGCGAGTGTTTCGTGCGGTGAGGTTTCTCGCCGCATGACCGCCGCCATGATCCTGGGGTGCTCGGGCCCCGTGCTGAACGAGGCCGAGCGGGTGTTCTTCGAGAGCGTCCGGCCGTGGGGCTTCATCCTGTTCAAGCGGAATGTGGAGAGCCCGGAGCAGGTGCGGGCTCTGACGACGGCGCTGCGCGAGACGGTGGCTCGTGGCGACGCGCCGATCCTGGTCGATCAGGAAGGCGGGCGCGTGCAGAGGCTGGGCCCGCCGCATTGGCCCAGACACCCGCCGGCGGCGGCCTATCTGGCCGCGACTAACGATCCGCTGGCGGCGCGCGAGCTGGCCCGACTGGGCGCGCGGCTGATGGCGCATGAGTTGCGGGAGGTCGGGATCACCGTGGACTGCGCGCCGGTGCTGGATGTACCCACGCTCGGAGCTCATGCGATCATCGGCGACCGCGCCTATGGCGGCGATCCGGACACGGTGGCGCAGCTGGGCCGGGCCGTGGCCGAGGGCCTGATCGCCGGCGGGGTGCTGCCGGTCATCAAACACATTCCGGGGCACGGCCGGGCGGGGGCGGACAGCCACCACGACCTGCCGGTGGTCGAGGCGTCGCGGGACGATCTGGAGGCATGGGACTTCGCGCCGTTCCGGACCCTGTCGGACATGCCGATGGCGATGACGGCGCACGTCGTCTATCCGGCCATCGACCGCAAACAGCCGGCCACGACCTCGCGCAAGGCCGTGCGGCTGATTCGGCGGGAGCTGGGTTTCGACGGCCTGTTGATGACCGACGACCTGTCGATGCAGGCGCTGTCGGGCTCCATCGGAGAGCGGGCGCGGGCGTCGTTGCTGGCCGGATGCGACGTGGTCCTGCATTGCAACGGCAAGATTGACGAGATGTTCGAGGTGGCCGAAGCGGCGCCTGAGCTGAAGGGACGGGCTAGGCGGCGCGCCGAGGCGGCCCTGGCCAGGGTGGCGCGTGAGGCCGAGCCCTTTGACCCCGCGTCGGCGCGGGCGCGGCTGGATCGGGCGCTGTCGGGTCGGCGGGAGGCGGCGGCGGGACCGCCGGCGGGCGAGGCGTGAGCGAGCCGTTCCAGACGACCCTGGACTTCACCGCCGTCGAGCAGGCGCCGGAGGAGGCCTTCGTCGTCGATCTGGAGGGGTATGAGGGGCCGCTGCATGTGCTGCTGGCCCTGGCGCGGACGCAGAAGGTCGATCTGCTGAAGCTGTCGATCACGCGGCTGGCGGAGCAGTATCTGGCCTTCGTCAACGAGGCGCGGTCGCGTAATTTCGCCCTGGCGGCGGACTATCTCGTGATGGCTTCGTGGCTGGCCTATCTGAAGTCGCGGTTGCTGCTGCCGCGCACCGAGCGGCCCAAGGGCGAGGAGCCGCCGGCTGAGCAGATGGCCCTGGCCCTGGCCTTCCGGCTGCAGAAGCTGGAAGCGATGAGGAAGGCGGTGGACGCCATCACCGACCGGCCGCAGCTGAAGCGCGACGTCTTCACCCGGGGCGATCCGGAGGCGACGGTGATCATTCCGTCGGAC
>CAXBPJ010000521.1:0-1599 GCA_963977325.1 uncultured Brevundimonas sp.
CGGCGTCAGCCGGGTCGGATGAGGGGTCGGGCGGATTTCTGACTTGGCGACCGTTAGCCGCCGCATCCACGGCGGATCGGCGAGGCCGGTGCGACCCCTCATCCGTCATGCTTCGCATGCCACCTTCTCCCCCGAGGGGAGAAGGATATGAGTATCCGCCTCGACCAACTCCTCGTCGCGCGCGGCCTGGCCGAGACGCGCGCCAAGGCCCGCGCCGCCATCGAGGCCGGCGGCGTCACGATCGATGGCGAGACGGCCCAGCGACCCTCGCAGAAGGTCGCCGAGGACGCGGACGTGACCTATGCCGAGGCCCATCGCTTCGTCGGGCGCGGCGCCCTGAAGCTCGACCATGCCCTGAGCCTGTGGCCGGTCCCGGTCGAGGGGCGCGTCTGCCTCGATCTCGGCGCCTCGACCGGCGGTTTCACCGAGGTGCTGCTGGAGCGCGGCGCGGCTCGGGTGTTCGCCGTCGATGTCGGATATGGCCAGATGCACCCGCGCCTCGCCGCCGACCCCCGCGTCATCAATCTGGAGCGGACCGACGCCCGCGACCTGACGCCCGATCTGATCCCCGAGCCGCCCGGCCTGATCGTCTGCGACGCCAGTTTCATCGGCCTGGCCAAGCTGTTGCCCGCGCCCCTGGTCCTCGCCGCGCCGGGCGCCGACCTGGTCACCTTGGTCAAGCCGCAGTTCGAGATGGACAGCCGCGCTGATGTCGGTCGCCGGGGCGTGGTCCGCGACGAGGAGGCCAAGCAGGCCGCGCTGGACCGGGTCGCCGCCTGGCTGGCCGACCAGGGCTGGACCGTCAACGCCACCGCCGACAGCCCTATCCAGGGCGGCGACGGCAATCACGAATACCTGCTGTGGGCCTCGGTTGGCGACGGACGCTGAGCCCGACTCTGCGCTCAAGCAGCGAGCGACCGCGTCGTGAGCGATAGCGCTCTATAGAAACACCAAACCCCCGACGGATCGCTCCGCCGGGGGTCTGCACGTCGCCGATCGACAGGGGGGCTGAAGAATAACCGGCGGCGCGGGATCGGTTTTAGCGCCGCCAAGCTGAACGGCCATTGAGCGGGCCGTTCATCTTCATTCACCTCACACTCAGCCCTTGGGCCACACCCCGAACGGATCGGTCCAGCCCAGGCCCATGGCCTCGGCCACCGCCGGATAGGTGATCTCGCCCTTCAGCACATTCAGACCGCGCGCCAGGTGCGGATCCTTGCGCAGCGCCTCCAGCCCGTGGTCGGCCAGGGCCAGGCCGAAGGGCAGGGTGGCGTTGTTCAGCGCTTCGGACGATGTGCGCGGCGCGGCGCCCGGCATGTTGGCCACGCAGTAGTGGACCACGCCGTCAATGACATAGGTCGGGTCCTCGTGGGTGGTCGGCTTCGAGGTTTCGAAACAGCCGCCCTGGTCGATGGCGACATCGACCAGCACCGAGCCGTTCTTCATCTTCTTGAGGTCGTCGCGCTTGACCAGCTTGGGGGCCGAGGCGCCCGGCACCAGCACGGCGCCGATGACCACATCGGCCTTCACGATCTCCTCGTCGATCGCATTGATCGAGGAGTAGCGGGTGATGACCCGGCCGCCGGTGACCTCGTCGAT
>CAXBPJ010000522.1:0-1598 GCA_963977325.1 uncultured Brevundimonas sp.
CCGTGCGGCCGGTGATGGTCAGCCCCTCCAGCACCGGCAGGCCGCTCGACAGCATGATCGACAAGGTGCGGGCCATGGCCGCGCCGTTCAGGTCGCGGATCAGCCGGCCGACGACCGGAAGCCGCAACAGGCCGGCGTCAACCCTGAGCCGGAAATCCTCGCGCCTCAGGGCGAAGACCAAGGCGGCGACGCCCAGACCCGCGGCGATCAGGGCGAGCCAGCCCCAGTCGCGCATCGCCTCCGACACCCCGATGACCATCCGCGTCAGCAGCGGCAGCGTCTGGTTCATGTCGGCGAACTGGTCGACCACCTTGGGCACCACGAAGGTCATCAGGGCGACGATCACGCCGATGGCCACGACCGAGAGCACGGCCGGATAGACCAGGGCGGTGATGACCTTGCCGCGCACCTGCTCCTGACGCTCCAGATGGTCGGCCAGCCGGTCGAGAACCTGCGGCAGGGCGCCGGACGTCTCGCCCGCCGCGACCATGGCGCGGTACAGGGGCGGAAAGGCCCGGGGCTGGCGCGCCATGGCGTCGGACAGACGCTGGCCCTCCAGGACCGAGGCGTGGACGCCCTCCAGAACCCGCTTCACCGGGGCCCGCTCGGACTGCAGGGCGATGGTGCGGATCGCCTCTTCCAGGGGCGACACGGCGATCAGGGTCGAGAGCTGGCGGGTAGCGAGGGCCAGGCCCTTGGCGCCCAGGCGCGGCGTGCGAACCCTGGCCGCCGCTTGGGTCTGGGCGCGGCCGGTCGCGGCGGGCGCCAGTTCCAGCGGCAACAGCTTTCTGCGATCCAGCGCGGCGCGCGCGGACGCCTCGTCCGGCGCGGCGACCCGACCCCGGCGCGTCGTTCCCGCCGGATCCAGCGCCAGATAGTCAAACGCCGCCATGGTCGGCTCCCTCGCGGGCCGGAGCGGGCGCATCCTGGCGAATGACGCGCACCGCCTCCTCCAGGCTGGTCACCCCGGTCAGGACCATTTCGCGGGCGCGCTGGACGAAGCTGGTCGAGCGGCGGAAGCCGGCGGCGGCGATCTCGCTCTCGTCGGCGTCGGCGACGATCAGGCGGCGCACCGCGTCGTCGACGCGGATGGCCTCATAGACGCCGATGCGGCCGACATAGCCCTGCTGCCCGCAGGCGTCGCAGCCGACCGGCCGCCAAACCATGGCGCCGGGCTCCAGCCCCGCGCTGGCGGCGGTGGCGGCATCGGCCGGTTCGGGCCGGCGACAGCGGGGGCACAGCTTGCGCACCAGCCGCTGGGCCATGATCAGCCGCAGGGTCGAGGCCAGCAGGAAGGGCTCAACCCCCATGTCGCGCAGGCGGGTGATGGCGCCGGCCGCGTCGTTGGTGTGCACGGTCGACAGCACCAGATGGCCGGTCAGCGAGGCCTGGACCGCGATCTGGGCGGTCTCGACATCGCGGATTTCGCCGACCATGACCACGTCCGGATCCTGACGCAGGATGGCGCGCAGGCCCGAGGCGAAGGTCATGCCGACCTTGGTGTTCACCTGGGTCTGGCCGACGCCCTCCATGGCGTATTCGACCGGATCCTCGATCGTCAGGATGTTGCGGCTGGCGTCGGTCAGCAGGGCCAGACC
>CAXBPJ010000523.1:0-1594 GCA_963977325.1 uncultured Brevundimonas sp.
ACCGCCAGGAAGTCGGACTTGGCGGCGTTAGCCTGTTCGGCGGCGTCGCGCGCGACCGACAGCTCGCGCGTGCGATCGGCGACGGTCTGTTCCAGACCGGCGACATGCGCCTCGATCGCCGCGTCGCGCTCGCGGATCGAGGCCAGCATGCCGTTGACGCCTTCGACCAGGGCCCCGACCTCGCCCTCGGCCTCGACCTCGGCGTTCTTCGAGTAGTCCTGCCGCCGGCCCATGTCGGTGACCGCCCCGGCCAGGGAGACAATAGGGCTGGCGATCTTCCGGCTCATGCGCAGCGCGATCAGCAGACCCACCAGGGTGGCGATGGCCGCGCCCAGCAGGCTGGCCCAGATCGCCGCCAGCACCCGCGCCTGCAGCTGCGGCGTCTCGGCGAACAGGGTGATCCGCCCCACCGCCCGGTCGCCGACCACCACCGGCTCGACCACCTGGATCGAACCCGAGGTCAGGCTGTCCCACAGGCTGACATTGTCCCCGCCGGTCACGCTGGCGTCGGTCAGCAGCCGCGCGCCGCCGCCGATCTCGGCCAGGGTGCGGCCATCCTTCTGGTCCAGCCGGCCGTAGTTGACCTCGGGCATCTGGCCGATGGAGCGCAGCGCCCGGAAGGCGCCGGCGGAATCCCGCGCCTCGACCGACTCCGCCGACAGGGCGGCGATCACTCGCGCGGTCTGGGCCAAGCGCTGGGTCTCGGCTGCGGCCTGACGGCGCGCGTCGGTCCAGGCGACGCTGATGGAGGTGATCAGGAAGGCGGCGCCCAGGGCGGCCAGCACCAGGCCGACGAGACGGCGGCCGATCGATCCCTTCCGGAAGCTGACGTTCTCGCCCACCACGACCCCATGCAAATCAACTTCTGCTGGCTATACGGGCGGTTAATGACCTTCCCCTTAAGAAGAAGGCTCTGGTTGGGGGACCAGATCATTGTCTTGAGTTGGTCCCGAAGGGTTGTGGTGTGAACGAGTTCTTCTACGTGCTCGACGAGAAGGCCCGTCTGCTGTTCGTCGACGACGACCCGATCCTGCGCGAGTTCGCGCGGGTCAATCTCGCGTCCGAGAGTTGCGACGTGGAGGTGGCCGCCGACGGCGTCGAGGCCCTGGAGCGGATCGCCGAACAGCCGTTCGACCTCCTGCTGGTGGATCTCGAGATGCCGCGCATGGACGGGTTCGAACTGCTCGGCAGGCTGCGTGAAGATCCCCGAACCGGCCACCTCCCCGTGGTCGTCGAGACCGGGCGCGAGGATGTGAGCGCCATCGATCGCGCCTTTCGCATGGGCGCCACCTCCTTCGTGTCCAAGCCGCTGAACTGGCGACTGCTGACCTATCAGCTGCGCTTCGTGCTGCGCGCGGCCCGCGCCGAGGCCCTGGTGAGACGCGCCGCCGAAGCGGTGCGCGCCGAACGCGCCAACGGCCGACAATGAGGATCGTCTCTCGCTTCGTCCGGGATGAGCGGGGCGTCATCGCCCTGAAATTCGCCCTGGCCGTGCCGGCGGTGGCGTTGCTGGCCGTGGGCGCCGTCGACCTGCGCGCCGTGGCGGCCGATCGCGCCGCCTTCCAGGCGGTGGCCGAGGCTGCGGCGCTCGCCG
>CAXBPJ010000524.1:0-1593 GCA_963977325.1 uncultured Brevundimonas sp.
CCGGATCGACGCCAGCCTGTACGAACTGATGGTCGCCTATGTCGGCCAGCGGCGGCGCGAACAGGCTCGGCAGTATGCGCCAGGCCAGCGGATCGAGGCCTTCCCGCTGGAGGCTGCCCGCGACTGGCTGCGCGAACGGGCGCCGCAGCTGACGCAATGGACGCCGCTGGAGGCGGTGGCGCCGGAGGGGGACGGGGAGGGGCCGAGCCGCGCCAGCTATGTCGCCTCGACTCTGTCGGCGGGGCTTGAGCTGATCAAGGAAGGCGGGTTGCAGGCACGGCAGGCGGCGGCGTTCGAGGCGCTTTATCTGAAGCGGCGGGAGATCGGGCATCCGCTGGAGCTCATCCCCTGATCCGCTCATCCCGGCGAAGGCCGGGACCCAGTGTTTTGGGCGAAAGATGTTTGCTGTTAGGGCGAGTGTGAACCCCACGGAGCTGGCGTGTGAAAGAACTGGGTCCCGGCTTCCGCCGGGATGAGCGGGAAAACGGATGACGCTTTCATTCCAACTGAATCCCGAGGAGGTCGAGCGGCGCGTGGAGGCGTTGCTGTTCGCCGCCGCCGGGCCGTTGTCGACGCCGGAGATCGCGCGGCGGCTGCCGGAGGGAGCGGATGCCGAGGCGGCGGTGCTGGCGCTGCAAGCGCGCTATGCCGGGCGGGGGGTGGAGATCGACTGCGTGGCGGGGCGCTGGCGTCTGCGGACCGCGCCGGACCTGGCCTTTCTGATGACCGAGGAGCGCGAAGAGCCGCGCCGCCTGTCCAAGGCCGCGCTGGAGACCCTGGCCATCATCGCGTATCACCAGCCCAGCACCCGCGCCGAGATCGAGAGCGTGCGCGGCGTCAGCCTGTCGCGCGGCACGCTGGACCTGCTGCTGGAGATGGGGTTCGTGCGGTTGCGGGGGCGTCGGCGGACGCCGGGGCGGCCGGTGACCTATGCGACCGGCGACGCCTTTCTGGAGCATTTCGGCCTGGCGTCCCTGGCCGACCTGCCGGGGGTGGCGGAGATGAAGGCGGCGGGCCTGCTGGACCTGGCCCTGCCGGCCGGGTTCGAGGTGCCGGATCCTTCCCGGACCAAGGGCGACGACGAGGACGCTATCGAAGCGGACGATCCGGGCGACGCGCCGGAGTTCGCTCAGGACTTCGTCGCCAATGACGAAACCGAAGAGGCGCGATGAGCGACGTCGTCATCCTGGGCGGCGGGCACAACGGTCTCGTCTGCGCCTTCTATCTGGCGCGGGCCGGGCTGAAGGTGACGGTGCTGGAGCGTCGCCACGTCGTCGGCGGGGCGGCGGTGACGGAGGAGTTCCATCCGGGGTTCCGCAACTCGACGGCCAGCTATACCGTCAGCCTGCTGAACCCGAAGATCATCGCCGACCTGGACCTGCCCAGGCATGGCCTGCGGGTCGTCGAGCGGCGGATGTCGAACTTCCTGCCCCTGCCGGGCGACGACAGCTTTTCGGCCGGGGAAGGGATCACGCAGCGGGAGGTGGCGCGGTTCTCCACGCGCGACGCCGAACGCCTGCCGGAGTACGAGCGGCGGCTGGAAGTGGTGGCCGATGTGCTGCGCCGTCTGATCCTGGCCGTGCCGCCCAATGT
>CAXBPJ010000525.1:0-1585 GCA_963977325.1 uncultured Brevundimonas sp.
CTATGGTCGCTACTGGTACGCCAGCGTGAGCAAGACCTTCTGATGACGAGATCGTCGCGACCCGCCCCCTTCCTCCGGCCGGTCGCGGCGCGCCGTCGGGGGCGGGGCCCCTTGACCGAAATCGGTTCAGTTGGACCCAGTCCAACTGGGCTCAGATTTCGGTCGGGCATGATGCGAGAGCCTGATTCACGGCATCGGCGGAATCGCGGAGCGATTGCACCTCAACCGATCAGGCTCTTGCGGCCAGGGCGCATCCTGAGCGTCCTGGCCGGGCTGGCCTTCCTGGCGTCCTCCCCCGCCGGAGCCCAGCCGGCCTCGCCCCCGACGACATCCCCGACGGCGCCCCAGGCCGTGGACTGCCCAGACTTTCTGCCTCGCGAGACACAGTGCGCGCGGGGCGCGGGGCCGAAGGGCGGCTTCTACTGGATCGCCACGCCCGCCGACTGGAACGGCGTCCTGGTGGTCCACGCCCACGGCGGCCCTCGCCTGGGCGAACCCGAGATCGACGATCCGCTGGAGGATCTGGAGCGGTTCTCCATGCTGGTCGACCAGGGCTACGCCTGGGCCGGCCATACCTATCGCCGCGGCGGCTACGGCGTGCGCATGGCGGCCGAGGACACCGAGGACCTGCGTCGCATCGCCTGGGACCATCTGGGTCGCCCGCGCCTGACCCTGTTGCACGGCCAGTCCTGGGGCGGAAACGTCGCGGCCAAGGCGGCCGAACTCTATGCCCGCGACGCCGAGGGCCGGGTGATGTGGGACGGCGTCGTCACAACCAATGGCCTGCTGGCCGGCGGCACGCGCGGATACGACTTCCGCGCCGATCTGCGCGCTGTCTATCAGTATGTCTGCCGCAACCACCCGGCACCGGATGAGCCGACCTATCCGGTCTGGCGCGGCCTGCCCGAAGACAGCGACCTGACCCGCGCCGAGCTGACCCGCAGGGTCGAACAGTGCGCCGGCGTCGCCGAGCGCTCGCCGGAACAGCGGCGCAATCTGGCGGACATCCTCGGAGTCGTCGGCATCGAGGAGGATCAGCTCATCTCGCACCTGGCCTGGGCCACCTTCACCTTCCGTGATCTCGTGGGCCAGCGACTGGACGGGCTCAACCCCTTCGACAACAGCAAGACCGTCTATCAAGGCTCGCACGACGACGCGGCGCTGAACGCGGGGGTGGAGCGGTTCACCGCCGATCCCCAGGCCGTGGCGCGGCTGGCCTATGACGCCGACCTGTCGGGCCTGATCGTCGCGCCGATGATCACCCTGCACGCCAAGCACGACCCCACCGTCTTCGTCGAACATGAGGCCCTCTATCGCGACACACTCGAGCGGGCCGGGCGCGGTCATCTGCTGGTCCAGACCTTCACCGACGAAGATCAGCACAGCCGGCTCAGCGGCGCGGAATATCTGGCCGTGATCGACTCGCTGGTCGCCTGGATCGACACCGGCGAACGTCCCACCCCCGCCACCATCGCCGCCCGCTGCGAAACCCAGCCCCAGCCGCATCGCGCCGAAGGCTGCCATTTCGACACCGACTTCCGCCCAACGACGAACTGAGCCGGGCTCCGGCGCCGGCCGCCGGTCG
>CAXBPJ010000526.1:0-1581 GCA_963977325.1 uncultured Brevundimonas sp.
ATAGCGCCGCTCATGCGGCTTCAGATCGAACCTGAGCCCGTTCGCCTCGATCGCGACACGCCTGCCCAGCGCGCGACGAAACCGCCAGGTGAACGAGGCGCGCCCTTCGCCCGTGTCAAATGTGGCCACCAGGGGCGAAGTCGTCATGCCGGTGTCGATGCCCGGCGACGGTCCCCGTGACAACCCGAGGCGGCCGGGATCATCCGCGCTCCAACGCCTTTTCGTCACAGATCAGCTCGCCGTCCTCTTCCGCGGCGGCCTGCCCCCGCTCCGGGAACTCGCGGGCGAGGTCGTCGACGAAGAACTGGCGCATCACGGACTGAACCCCGAACAGGTTCACATTCCTGAGGTCCGGATCGAAGAACATGGCCCGCGACGGATGCCCCGCCACGATCTCGTACGACGGGAAATAGCCGACATGCTCGTAGTCGGCGGCCAGGTCGCCCGCGACGGCCCTCAGCACCGACTTGGAGTAGATGGTGGCGGGCAGCACGTGATCGTCCGATGCGGTCGCCACCAGCGGCACCGGCGAGACGGTGAACAGCACGCGTGCTCGCGGATTGACCGCGCGCAGACCGTCGATGAAGGCGGTCAAATCCGCCAGGATGTCCGGATACCGGAGATTTCCGAATTCGTGCGCCTCCGGGTCGTACGACCCGGCTATCGCGCCCGGCGCACTGGGAAAGGCCGTGCCGTCGCACCGGCTCAGCCAGGTTTCGGTCAGGCCCAAGGTGAAGACGAAGACGTCCAGCGTCTCGAACATGCGCCGCACGGCGGCCAGGTGCCGTTCCCGCAGGCGGAGCACCGTCTCGGCGCTGTCCTGCCCCACAGGATCGACGCTGGGGCGCAGCGCGTCGAAGAAGCGGCCGTTGCGTTCCCACACGACGTCCGTCGGAGACCGCTTGCCGAAACATTCCTCAAACAGCTGGACCAGCTGCCTCGAGGTATAGATGTTTCCATACCGGCAGGAGTAGACGCCGAACCCGAAGCGCCGCGCCTCGTGTGCGCTGACGAAGGCGTCCGGCGCCGGCTCGCAATCCATGAAGGCCGCCCCTCGCGCAGACAGTTGCCGCCCGATATGCTGGGCGAAACAGCTGCCGGCCGTGGCGATGCGATCGCTCCGCGTGAGGCGGATCGGCTTCCAGAGTTCGGCCAGGTCGGCGATGTGGCGATCGCTGACCGCGCGCTTCCAGAACTGTCGCGCGGGCAGGTCGCGATAGGGATGATCGCTCACGATCTCGGCTCCTCCCGGTCGTCCAGCAAGGCGCGCGCCACCCGGTCAGCCAGCGCCGTATCGGCGGCGGAATGTTCGGGTCGGCCGGCGCCGGACGCCGGTGCCTGACCACCGCCGCCGGCATTGGTCAGGCGATAGTGGATGTCGTTGATCTCGCTCGCGTCGACCGCCTTGGCCAGCAAAGCCGCGCGGACCCACGGGAGGTAGGCCGAGGCCGGCGCCGAGCCGCTGTGCCGGGGAATGCCCCAATAGCCGATGTCCAGGATCGGCCCGTCGCCTTGCCCCCGCAGCCCGCGCAGGAAGGCCGGGAACTGCGTCGTCATGTGCCGCCGGTCGCCGCGCGACTG
>CAXBPJ010000527.1:0-1575 GCA_963977325.1 uncultured Brevundimonas sp.
TCAAGTTCCTCAGGCTGATGTTGCAATCGCTGGCGCTGGGCCTGGGCGCCTATCTTGCCGTGCAACAGCAGATCTCGGCCGGCGCCATCATCGCCGCCTCGGTGCTGCTCAGCCGCGCTGTTCAGCCGATCGAACAGCTGGTCGGCGCCTGGCCGGGTCTGGTTCAGGCGCGCGCGGCGTGGAAGAGCCTGACGGGCCTCTATGAAGCCACCGGCGACCAGGACGAGGCCCACACCCTGCTGCCGGCCCCGGCCGGGCGGCTCGAAGTGCAAGACGTCAGCGTGCGCATGAACGACGGCGATACGCCCCAGCTGAAACAGGTAAGCTTCGCGCTCGAACCCGGCCAGATGCTGGGCGTGATCGGGCCGTCCGGCTCGGGCAAGACCACCCTGGCGCGGGTCGTCGCCGGCGCCTATCGGCCGCAACTCGGAGCGGTGCGGCTGGACGGATCGGAATATGGGCAGTGGGACCCCGAGCGGCTGGCCCGCCACATCGGCTATCTGCCGCAGGATTCGGTGCTGTTCGCCGGCACGGTGAAGGACAATATCTCGCGCTTCGAGGGCGCGGCCGATCCGGCGGCCGACCAAGGCGAAATCGATCTCAAGGCGGTGACCGCGGCCAAGGCGGCCGAAGTCCATGACCTGATCCAGTCCCTGCCCCAGGGCTATGACACGCCGATCGGTCCTGGCGGCCGAGGGCTGTCGGCTGGCCAGATGCAGCGCGTCGCCCTGGCCCGCGCCCTGTATGATTCGCCCCGCCTGCTGGTGCTCGACGAGCCCAACTCGCATCTGGATCAGGACGGCGAAACCGCCCTGATGCGGGCGCTGAAGCGCGCCGCGGAGGCCGGAGCGGCGATCGTCATCGTGGCGCACCGGGCGGGGGTATTGGCCTCGGCCGATCTGCTGCTGGTGATGAACAAGGGCGCCGTCTCGCGCTTCGGTCCGCGTGACCAGGTGCTGCAGGCGCTCCAGGGCCGGGGCGGTCCGCGGATCGCGAGCGTGTCGTGACCGAGGTCATCGACACCACCCCCGTCGCCGCGCCCCCCTCTCCGCAGGGCGGCCGCGACGGCCCCCGCCGGGACATTCTGATCGGCCTGGGGGTGGCCGGGCTGTTCTTCGTCATCCTGCTGGGCTGGGCCGCCGTGGCCCGGCTGGACGCCGGCGCCTATGCCCAAGGGCGGGTGGTGGTCTCGGGCAACCGACAGGCGGTGCAGCATCGCGAGGGCGGGGTGGTCGAGGCCCTGATGGTGCGCGAGGGCGACACGGTGCGTCAGGGTCAGGTGCTGCTCGAGATTTCGGTCGGAGAGCTGCGCGCCGTTGAGCGCGGCCTGGCTGGTCAGGTGGTGGCTCTGCAGGCTCAGCGCAGTCGCATGATCGCCGAGCGGGACGGCCTCGCCGCCGTGCCGACGCCGCCGGAATACGCCGATCTGGTTCCGGAGGATCAGCCGCTGGCGGCCGAGGCCCTGCGGTTACAGCGACTGCAGTTCCAGGCCCGAGGCGGCGGCCGCACGACCCAGCTGGGGGTGCTGCAACAACGCATCGGCCAGCTGAACGAGCAAATCGGCGGCCTTCAGGG
>CAXBPJ010000528.1:0-1574 GCA_963977325.1 uncultured Brevundimonas sp.
TCCTGCCGGGCGACGCCATCGAGGCGTTCAGGAGCATCCTCAAGACCGACCCGGCCTATCCGGTCGACATCGCCGACAACCTGGCCGCCGACCCGGGCGAGGGGACGGTGGAGCCGCATCTGGAGACCATCGACCGGGTCTTCGCCCATGACACGATGGAGGCCATCGTTGCCGCGTTGGAGGCCGAAGGCACGGAGTGGGCTGGCAAGCAGCTGTCGATCCTACGCACCAAGTCGCCCCAGTCGCTGAAGGTGACCTTGCGGCAGCTGCGGATCGGGCGCGGCCTGGGGAGCTTCGCTGAGAATATGGCGATGGAGTACGCGCTCGGTGGCCGGGTGGTGCGGACGCATGACTTCCAGGAAGGCGTCCGCTCGGTGATCCTGGATAAGGACAACACGCCGAACTGGAAACCGGCCCGGCTGGAAGAGGTGACGGACGCCGAACTGGACCGGCTGTTCGCCCCGTTGCCCGGCGGGAAGGTTTGGCGGCCGATCGGCTAACACCGCTTGCCACGCGCTGCGCTTCGGCGCGACAGTCCGGCCGAACCGGGAGTCCGTCATGTCGAAATCGCTGTTGCTGCTGAGCGCCGCCCTGATTCTGGCCGCCTGCGCCCCGACCAACATCGCGGACGAGCCGCTGCGAACCCATTCGCAGATGCGGCCGGGTAACACCGACCCGACCTATGGGCTGCGCCAGATGGCCATCACCGATCCGCTGCGACCGGCCGAGGAGGTGGCGCGCGATCCGTTGCGGCGCCCCGATGAGATGCTGGCCTTCATCGGCCTGAGCTCCGGCGACGTCATCGCCGACATCCGGCCGGAGGAGGGCTATTTCACCCGGCTGTTCGCTCGCGTCGTTGGTCCCAGCGGGCACGTCTACGCCGTGGTGCCGACCCGGACGGCGGAGCGCGAGGACGCCCTGGCCGACACGCTGGCCGACGCCTATCCGAACGTGAGCCGGGTGACGACGCGGCTGGAGACCATGACCTTCGACCGGCCGCTGGACGTCGTTTTCACGGCCCAGGAGTATCACGACTTCACCATGCCGCGCTTCGAGGTCGATGTGGCGGCGATGAACCGGGCTGCCTTCGCGGCGCTGAAGCCCGGCGGGCTGTACGTGATCATCGACCATTCCGGGCGGCCAGGCACGGGCGCGACCGAGGCCTCGACCCTGCATCGTATCGAGGGCGCCGAAGTTCGCCGTCAGGTCGAGGCGGCCGGCTTCGTCTTCGACGGCGAGTCGACGGCCCTGGCCAATCCCGACGACGACCGGACCATCAATGTGTTCGACGAGGCGATCCGGGGGCGTACGGACCAGTTCGTCTATCGGTTCCGGAAACCCGGCTGACGGTCGCGCTTGCCGGGCCGGCGTCCGGCGCCGATGATGGCCCGCCCTTCGCTGACCGGATCCGACGATGAGCCTGCACGGCGCCTACGACCCCGACAACATCTTCGCCAGGATCCTGCGCGGCGATATCCCCGCGACCAAGGTGTGGGAGGACGACCACGTCCTGGCCTTCATGGACGTGTTTCCTCAGTCCGAGGGTCACGTGCTGGTGGTCGCCAAGAGGTCGA
>CAXBPJ010000529.1:0-1568 GCA_963977325.1 uncultured Brevundimonas sp.
GTCCCAGTCGTTGTATTCGTCGCGCTCAAAGCTCTGCCACGCGGTGATCGAGGTCAGATCGGCGAAGCCCAGATCGGCCGTCAGGCGGGCCGACAGGTCGAACCCCGCGTTGTCCCGACCCGGATTGTCGCCGACCTGACGACCGGACAGGGCGGCCAGTTCCGGGCTGAGTTCCCAGCCCGTGATCCGCCAGGCGGTGTCGGCGGGAATGGTCGTCGTGCTTCCCGAAGGCGTGTACGGCCCCAGCAGGCGGAAGCCGAGCCCGTCCGAGCGATCCTGGCTCCAGGTCGCCGACAGGTCGGCGGTCAGGGCCTCGGTCACGTCCCAGGTCAGGCGGCCGCGCAGGGCGGTCTTGTCCAGATCGCCCAGTTCCTCACCGGTGTCGCGGTTGTACTGCCAGGCGCCGCCCTGTTCGGTCACGGCGGCCAGGCGTCCCAGAAGGCCGGGCGCGATCGGGCCTGAAATGTAGCCCTCGACCTTGGCCCGATCATAGATCCCGTATTCGACCAGGGCGCCGGCGCGGGCGTCGGCGGTCGGAGCGTTGGTCACCAGATTGACCGCCCCGCCGGTGGTGTTGCGGCCGTACAGCGTCCCCTGCGGCCCGCGCAGCACCTCGATCCGCGCCAGGTCGAACAGCGCGCCCTGGGTCGTCACCGTATAGGGATGCGCCACCTCGTCGACATAGACGCCGACCGTCGAGGCGTTGTTCGAGGAATATTCCCGCGCGCCGATGCCCCGGATGCGGAACTGCGGCTGTCCGCCGCCGAACTGGCTGTCCACCTCCATGTTCGGCACGACGTTCTCGATGTCGTTGATGACCAGAACCGCGCGCTCCTCCAGGGCGTCGCCGGCGATCAGGCTCAGCGCCTGGCCCACATCCTGGGCCGCCTCCTCGCGCCGTTGGGCCGTCACCACGATCTCGTCCAGCCGGGTCGCCTGCTCCTGGGTCGCCTGCGCCTGAGCAGACACGGCGAGCGACGCCAGTAGAACGGCGCCGGACGCGCCAAACAGAAGAGCCTTCATCGCAGCATCCAATCGGTCGGGCGCGCGCATGGGGCGACGCCTTCAGGAGTGTTCAGGGGTCACGCGCCCGAATGACGCGGATCGGCCCATGGCCCGCCCCTACTCCGGGCGGCGTCTCATCGGCCCACTGCCAAGGCGGCGCATCGACGCCGCAGCCATACCTTGGCCGTATGATGCATTGGTGACGCCGGATGTAGGATGTTGCGCCGCACAAGACTAGGGGTGCGGCGCCGCGAGCGAGGCGAGGTCTAATCGAACTCCACCAGCACGTCGTCGGCCGCCACGGGGTCGCCGTCCTTGGCGCTGACGGCCTTGACCACGCCGTCGCGCTCGGCGCGCAGGATGTTCTGCATCTTCATGGCCTCAATGATGGCCACGGTCTCGCCGGTCTTGACCTCCTGGCCGACCACCACCGGGATCGACACCACCAGCCCCGGCATCGGTGACTGGATCAGTTTAGAGGTGTCGGGCGCGGCCTTTTCCGGCAGACGCGCATAGAGCTCGGCGACGCGCGGGCTCATCACCCGCACCCGCGCCCGAGCCGC
>CAXBPJ010000530.1:0-1564 GCA_963977325.1 uncultured Brevundimonas sp.
TCGCAGGGCGCGGCGCGAGCCGTCGAAAAGCCGGGGTGGAGGGGAGGCGCTCATGCGCCGACACAATGGGGTCTGGGCGACCCGCATGGAAGGTGCGGCGGCGATGGCCGCGACCTCCGCCGGCCTGGCCGGCCGTCTGGCGCGCGGCGTGGGCCGGGGACTGGCCGACGCCGTATTCCCGCCGGTGTCGTGGGATGACGCCTCGCCCAGCGCCGGCGCAGGCCTCACCGCTGACAGCTGGAGTCAGGTCACCTTCCTTGAGAGCCCGGTGTGCGACGGCTGCGGCGCGGGCTTCGAACATGACGGCGGCGCCTTCGCCTCGGACCGCTGCCTCGCCTGCCAGGCCAAGCCCTACCGCTTCGCTCGTTGTCGGGCCGCCTGTGTCTATGACGAACACTCGCGCGACCTGATCCTCCGGTTCAAGCACGGCGACGATCAGGTCTTCGCCCTGCAGTTCGCGCAATGGCTGAGACGATCCGCCGCCGACCTCCTGGCCGATTCCGACGCTGTGGCGCCCGTGCCTCTGCATCGCTTCCGCCTCCTCGGCCGCCGTTTCAACCAGGCCGCCGAGATCGCACGTCCCCTGGCCCGCGCCTCGCAGCTCGACTACCTGCCCGACGCCCTGGTCCGCGCCCGCCCGACCGACAGTCAGGGCGGTAAGAGCCTGCGCGGTCGCCGCGAGAATGTCCGCACCGCCTTCGCCGTGTCCGAGACCGGCCGCCGCCGCATCAAGGGCCGCCGCATCCTCCTGATCGACGACGTCCTGACCACCGGCGCCACGGCCGAAGCCGGCGCGAAAGCCCTGCGGGAGGCAGGCGCCCGCGCCGTCGATCTGGCCGTCGTCGCCCGTGTCCGCGCCGCCCGGGAGTTTAACGGCTGACGGAACTTCCTATCTGAACAGGCGATGTGACAGATATCGCCGAACCCGGAGCGTCCCTTGGCCGAAGTCGTGATCTACACCAAACCCGGTTGTCCCTACTGCGTGCGCGCTCTGGCGCTGCTCGACTCCAAGGGCGCCGACTACGAGAACATCGTCGCCTCCAACGACCCTCAGAAAAAGGCCGAGATGGTCCAGCGGTCCAACGGCCGCGCCACCTTCCCCCAGGTATTCATTGACGGTCGCCACATCGGCGGCTCTGACGCCCTTCATGCCCTGGACCGTCAAGGCAAGCTCGACCCGCTGCTGGCCGCCTGAGGCCCAGGCCCAGAGAGAAATGTGGCCGATCTGTTCCAAGTCGCCCTGATTCAGACGCGCACCCCGGCCACGGCCGAGGGGGGCCTGGCTCATGTCGCGCCCTTGATCCGCAAGGCGAGCGAGGGCGGGGCCAAGCTCATCCTGACCCCAGAGGGGACCAATCTCCTCGAACAGCGCCGCGACCGGCGGACTGAGGTTCTGGCGGCAGAAGGCGATGACCTTGCGGTGCGCGGCCTACGAGATCTCGCCGCCGAATTCGGCGTCTGGCTGCTGATCGGCTCGGCCATCGTCCGTAGCGAGGTCGAAGGCGAGACCCGCGCCGCCAACCGCTCCCTGCTGATCGACGACCTGGGCCAGACCGCTGCCCGC
>CAXBPJ010000531.1:0-1561 GCA_963977325.1 uncultured Brevundimonas sp.
GCCTGCTCGACCCGCCGCTGCATGAATTCATCCCGCACGACGAGGCCGACATCGACGCCTTGGCCGCGTCATCGGGCCTCGACGGCGCCGCCCTGAAGCGCCGCGCTCGCGAGCTGCACGAGACCAACCCCATGCTTGGCCATCGCGGTTGCCGGCTGGGCGTGGCTTATCCCGAGATCTACGAGATGCAGGTCCGCGCCATCCTGGAGGCGGCGCTGGAGGTGAAGGCGAAGTCGGGCGACGCCCCGATCCCGGAGATCATGCACCCGCTGGTCGCCCTGGGCCTGGAGATGAAATATCTGCGCGAACTGACCGACCGCACCGCCCAGGCGGTGTTCGAGGCGGCGGGGGACCGGGTGGAGTATCTGGTCGGGACCATGATCGAACTGCCCCGCGCGGCCCTGCGCGCCGGCGATCTGGCCGAACACGCCGAGTTCTTCAGCTTCGGCACCAACGACCTGACCCAGACCACCTTCGGCATCAGCCGCGACGATTCCGGCCGCTTCCTCCAGGCCTATCTGGACAAGGGCATCTTCGAGACCGATCCCTTCGTGCGGCTGGACCAGGAAGGCGTCGGCGACCTGATCGAGATCGCTGCGGAGCGGGGCCGGGCGGCGCGCCCGGGCATGAAGCTGGGCATCTGCGGCGAACACGGCGGCGACCCGTCGTCGATCGCCTTCTGCGAGGGCGCGGGCCTGGATTACGTCAGCTGCTCGCCCTACCGCGTGCCGATCGCCCGCCTAGCGGCGGCTCAGGCAGCGTTGGCCGCCGCGTCCGGTGAGGAGCGCGAGAAGGATCGCTGACGAGGGAGACGAACCCCCTGGAGGCCTGGCTCCGGAGTCGAACCGGAGGTCTGCGGATTTGCAGTCCGCCGCGTGCCCCACTCCGCTACCAGGCCATAGGGTGACTGCGACGTTCTGGCGCGGGGGAGGCTGACAAGTCGTTAAACCACCTGCATCTGCGGGCGATTTCGCATCCACTGCGACAGCACCCACTTCTCACCCGAGGTCGGCGGCAGGCCGGCGTGGCGACTGAGGGGCTGTGGTGCGCCACGCGGCGTCACATTGGCCCAAAGCACGGCGTCGCCCTTGCGTCCCTTCACCTTAAGGTCGCCGTGGACAGGGGCGGTTTGGCCTCCGTCGTAGTCGTCGTTCAGCCAGACGAGGGCGGTTACGACCCGCTGTCCGCCTGACGCCAGAGGCTCGCGGTGCCCGGGGTTGGCGGGATCGAAATAGTCGACATGCCAGTCGAAGCTCTGGCCCGGCTTGTAGTGCAGCACCTGTGGCGCTTCCAGGCCGTGCGCGGGCACGCCCGCCAGCCGCGCCAGCTTCTCGCGCAGCAGGACGAGGACGAGGTCCATGTCTTCCAGGGCGAAGGCCATGCTGGTGTTGGTGCGGATGTGGTCTTCCCGGCCTTCGCCGGTTTGCGGATCGAAAACCTTGGCCGGCTGCAGCCGATCCGCCGCGCGGGCGCGAAGCCAATCGCAGACGGCCGGAGAGGCGACCCTTTCGGCCCGAAATACATGCGGCTCCTGAGCCAGCAGCTGTGGCGTCGGCGGGCG
>CAXBPJ010000532.1:0-1551 GCA_963977325.1 uncultured Brevundimonas sp.
GGCCCCACAGGCTGGTCGGCAGCCGGCGCTTGATGAACCGTCCCAGCACGCGCGGGCCGACCCAGCGCATCTCAGTCGGGCGCCAGCATATAGCCGACGCCGCGCACCGTCTGGAGGTAGCGCGGGTTCTTGGGATCCGTCTCCAGCTTGCGGCGCAGGCGGGTGACCTGAACGTCCACGGCCCGGCCGGTGATGTCGGCCGTATGCGAGGCTAGGGCCATGCGTTCGGGGCATGGGCGTTGATCGCCAGGGTCTTGAGCAGCTGCCCCTCCGCCTCGGTCAGGCGCAGCGGCGCTCCGTCGCGGGTCAGTTCGATCCGCTCCAGATCGAAGGTCGCGGCCCCCAGCCGCACCTCCTTGGCCACCAGCGGCTTGCCGCCGGTCCTTCGCAAGATGGCCTCGATTCTCAGCGCCAGTTCGCGGGGGTCGAAGGGCTTGGACATATAGTCGTCGGCCCCGCGCGACAGCCCCTCGATCCGGTCGTCCGGGTCGCCCTTGGCCGTCAGCAGCAGGACCGGGGTGCGCGAGGTCTCGGCCTTGGCCCGGACCCAGCTGGTCAGGTCAAAGCCGCTCTCACCTGGCATCATCACGTCCAGCACCACCAGATCAAACTCCAGCAGCTCCAGAAGCCGCTTGGCCGCTTCGGCGTGGGCGGCGCCGGTGGTGCGATAGCCCTCGCGGGTCAGATACTCCTTGAGCAGCTCGCGGATGCGGTCGTCGTCATCGACGATCAGCAGATGCCGCGACGGGCCCGGCGGGGCCACCGGCCCGGACCGCCCCGAGGAACGATATGAGGGACGCGCCTCGCTCATGCGTGACCGGCCCCGCCGTTGACGCGAAGGGCCCGCATAGGTCTAAGCGTCAGGCTTGGCCGCGAGCTGGGGCTGGTGAGAGGCATCAATGGCGTTCGTTCCCTTCGATGATCGCGACGGCTGGATCTGGATGGACGGCGACTTCGTCCCGTGGCGCGAAGCCAAGACTCACGTCCTGACCCACGCGCTTCATTACGGCACTTCGGTCTTCGAAGGCGAGCGTATGTACGGCGGCGAAATCTTCAAGCTGACGGAGCATTCCGAACGCCTCCAGCGCTCGGCGAATCTGCTGGATTTCGAGCTGCCCTACACGGTCGCCGAGATCGACGAGGCCTGCAAGGCGACCTGCGACAAGATGGGCCTCGCGGACTGCTACGTCCGCCCCGTCGCCTACCGCGGGCCCGAGCAGGTCAGCGTCTCGGCCAAGGGCGGCCGCGTCCACGTCGCCATCGCCGTCTGGGACTGGCCCAGCTACTTCGACCCGGAGACCAAGGCCCGGGGCATCCGCCTGGAGTGGGCGCGCTGGCGCCGGCCCGACCCGATGACCGCGCCGACCGCAGCCAAGGCGGCCGGTCTCTACATGATCTGCACCATGTCGAAGATGGCCGCCGAGCGGAATGGCTTCTCCGACGCCATGATGCTGGACTGGCGCGGCTACGTCGCCGAGGCCACCGGCGCCAACGTCTTCTTCGTGCAGGACGGCGTGCTGCACACCCCCACGGTCGCCTCCATCCTCGACG
>CAXBPJ010000533.1:0-1549 GCA_963977325.1 uncultured Brevundimonas sp.
AACCAAGACAGGATGAACCTGCCATGTCGCAAGACAAACGCCAAAACCTCCAGGACACTTTCCTGAACACCGTCCGCAAGACCAAGACGCCCCTGACCATCTTTCTGGTCAATGGGGTGAAGCTGCAGGGCATCGTGACCTGGTTCGACAACTTCTGTGTGTTGCTGCGTCGCGACGGCCAGAGCCAGCTGGTCTACAAGCACGCCATCTCGACCATCATGCCGTCGGCACCGGTGCAGTTGTACGAGCCTGACGCCGAGGACGAAGGGTAAGCCCCATTCGCTCAAGCCGTCACCCTCGGACTTGATCCGAGGGTCGGAGCCGGCGGCGCCTCTGCCGGGATAGTTATCGTCCAACGCCCGACCGTCGCCGCACGAAGGCGCGGCACGTCCGACCCTCGGATCAAGTCCGAGGTGACGGCAGTGAGCTGTGGAGGATGACGCGAACCCTTCCACTCCCTACATGTGCGCCGTGAGTTCCAAATCCATTGATCATCGTCCGCTGGTTCAGCGGGCTCTCGTCGTCCACCCCGCCGGGCGCAGCGCATCGTCGCGTCTGCCCGAGGAGCGGCTGGAGGAGGCCGTGGGGCTGGCCGCCGCGCTGGATTTGGATATTCGCGGCGCCGAGGTGGTGCGGCTGCGCACCGTGACGCCACCCTGTTCGGGCGCGGCAAGGTGGACGAGCTGGCCGCCCTGGTGCGCGCGGCAGAGGCCGATGTGGTCATCGTCGATGACGACATCACCCCGATCCAGCAGCGCAATCTGGAGAAGGCCTGGGAGACCAAGGTTATCGACCGGTCGGGCCTGATCCTGGAGATCTTCGGCCGCCGTGCGCGGACGCGTGAGGGCCGACTGCAGGTCGAACTGGCGCGGCTGGAGTACGAGCGCTCACGCCTGGTGCGCACCTGGACCCACCTGGAGCGCCAGAGAGGCGGCACCGGATCGACCGGCGGCCCCGGCGAGACGCAGATCGAGCTGGACCGGCGCCAGATCGCCAACCGGATAGACACCCTGAAGGCCGAACTGGAGGAGGTGAGGCGGACCCGCGCCCTGCACCGCAAGGCCCGGAAGCGCGCGCCCTATCCGGCCGTGGCGCTGGTCGGCTACACCAACGCGGGCAAGTCGACTCTGTTCAACCGGCTGACGGGGTCGGAAGTCCTGGCCAAGGACCTGCTGTTCGCCACCCTGGACACGACCCAGCGCACCATCCGCCTGCCGCAGGGGCGTCCGGCCATCGTGGCTGACACGGTGGGCTTCATCTCCGACCTGCCGCACCAGCTGGTGGCCGCCTTCCGTGCGACCCTGGAAGAGGTGGGCGAGGCCGACCTGATCCTGCATGTGCGCGACATCGCCAGCCCGGATTCGGCCGCTCAGGCGGCGGACGTCGAGGCTGTGCTCGAGAAGATCGAGACGCCGGAGGGCAAGACACGGCGGGTGCTGGAGGTTTGGAACAAGATCGACCTCCTGGATGGCGATGAGCGTGAACTGACCGATGAAGCGGCGGCACGCGCGGAGAGGCTGGGCACGGCCGTGGCGGTTTCGGCGTGGAC
>CAXBPJ010000534.1:0-1545 GCA_963977325.1 uncultured Brevundimonas sp.
CCTCCATCTTATCGATGAAGGTCTCGATGAACGGCACGAACCGTTCGCGCTGCAGGCCGTCCTTGTACAGGTCCTTGGGGTGTCGGTTCGACGTCGCGACCACGACCACGCCCTGTTCGAACAGGGTTTCGAACAGGCGGCCCAGGATCATGGCGTCGGCGATGTCGGTGACCTGAAATTCGTCGAAACATAGCAGCCGCGCCTCCGAGGCGATCAGGGCGGCGACCGGGGCGATCGGATCATCGCCCCGGTGTTCGCCGAAGACGGCGCGGCGGGCGTCGGCGTCGCCCTCGCGCCACTGGCGGATCAGGTCGTGGACCCGGGCCATGAAGGCGTGGAAGTGGGCGCGGGTCTTCGAGGGTTCGGGTGAGCAAGCATAGAACAGGTCCATCAGCATGGACTTGCCCCGCCCCGGCGGCCCCCAGAGATAGACGCCCCGCACGCGAGGAGCTTTTCGGAACAGGCCCGGTCTTTTGGCCAGATCGCGCGTCAGCCGATCCAGTTCGTCCAGCGCCGCCGCCTGCGCCGGGTCGTGGGTCAGCCGCCCGTCGTCGATACGGGCGTCATAGGCGGTGCGCAGAGCTGTGGGCATGCCCCCGCTTAGCCGCCCCGTCGCCGCCGCGAAAGCTTGCGTCCACGACGCATCGGCCTATGTCGGAGCCACGGCCCAGGCCGACCCCATTCCAGCCCCATCGCCCTCAAGCAGCGAGCCGTCGCGCGGCGAGCGGTAGGGCGTCCGAAGGACCACCATCATGAGCTATTCCGTCGCCGTCGTGGGCGCCACCGGAAGCGTCGGCCAGGAGATGCTCAACATCCTGGAGGAGCTGAACTTCCCGGTCTCGGAGATGCACGCCATCGCCTCGAGGAAGTCGCAAGGCACCGAGATCGCCTTCGGCGACAAGACGCTGAAGTGTCAGGACATCGAGAGGTTCGACTTCTCCCAGGTGGACATCGTGCTGATGTCGGCCGGCGGCGACGTGTCGCGCGCTTGGTCCGAAAAGATCGGCAAGGCCGGGCCGATCGTGATCGACAACTCCTCGGCCTTCCGTCGCGACCCCGACGTGCCGCTGATCGTGCCCGAGGTGAACCCAGACGCGATCAAGCTGGCGAAAAAGAAGAACATTATCGCCAATCCCAATTGCTCGACGGCGCAGCTGGTGGTGGCGCTCAAGCCGCTGCACGACGCTGCGCGCATCACCCGGGCGGTGGTCTCGACGTATCAGTCGGTGTCGGGGGCCGGCAAACAGGGCATGGACGAGCTGTGGAACCAGACCAAGGCCATCTACGGCCTGGGCGACGCCACGCCCAAGGTGTTCCCGAAACAGATCGCCTTCAACGCCATCCCGATGATCGGCGCCTTCCGTGACGACGGCTACACCGACGAGGAGGCCAAGATGTGGGACGAGACCCACAAGATCCTGGACCCGTCGATCAAGCTGACGGTAACGTGTGTGCGCGTGCCGGTCTTCGTGGGCCATTCCGAGGCGGTCAATCTGGAGTTCGAAAGCCATCTCGACGCCGAGGACGCGCGCGAGATTCTGCGCG
>CAXBPJ010000535.1:0-1545 GCA_963977325.1 uncultured Brevundimonas sp.
CTGGGCCTCGCCCTCGCGCACCGCCTCGACGGCGCGATCGACCACCTCCAGACCCGCGCCGGGCGTGATCGCCTCCACGGTCAGGATACGGCGGAAGGCGCGCGCGCCCGGACGGCCATGCATGACGCCCAGCACGTGCCGGGTCATGGACGCCAGGCCGACGCCCTCCTCCAGCCGCGCGGCCAGATAGGGCTTGTAGGCCTCGATCGCGGCGAAGGGATCGACATCCGACCCCAACTCACCAAACAGGCGGCGGTCAACTTCGCCCAAGATTGCCGGCTCGTGATAGGCGGCGCGGCCCAGCATGACGCCGTCCAGCCGGACGCCGTCGGCGACGTCCAGGTGGGTCTCGACCTCGTCCAGCGACCCGATTCCGCCGTTGATGACGATGGTCAGCTCCGGCCGCTCGCGCTTCAGCCGCCGCACCAGGCCGTAGTCCAGCGGCGGGATGTCCCGGTTCTCCTTGGGCGACAGCCCTTTCAGCCAGGCCTTGCGGGCGTGGACGATGAAGGTGCTGACGCCCGCCGCCGCCGAGGCGTCGACCGTGGCGAACAGGCTTTCGACCGGGTCCTGATCGTCGACGCCGATGCGGCACTTGACCGTGGCGGGCAGATCGACCGCCTCGCGGATCGCCGCCATGCACTCGGCTACCAGTTGAGGCTCGCGCATCAGACACGCCCCGAACCGCCCTGACTGCACCCGGTCTGACGGACAGCCGCAGTTCAGGTTGATCTCGTCATAACCCGCTGCCGCCCCGATCCGCGCCGCCTCGGCCAGCTGTGCCGGGTCCGAGCCGCCCAATTGCAGCGCCACCGGATGCTCGCACGGACCGAATCCCAGCAGCCGCTCGCGGTCGCCATGGATCACAGCCGGCGCGGTGACCATCTCGGTGTAGAGCAGCGCGCGGCGCGTCAGGACGCGGTGAAACGCCCGGCAGTGCCGGTCGGTCCAGTCCATCATCGGGGCGACGGACAGGCGCCAGGGGCTGGCAGGGCTTGCGGGGCGACGGACAGCCTGTGGGCGGGAACGGCCGTCACGCGGAACGTCTCCTCAGTGTAACGGCGCTCCGCCTAGCGCGAAACCCGGCCTAGGGCGAGCCTTGGGCCGTCGTCTCGCCTTTCACATGCTGGTCCAACCAGCGGGTCATCTCCCACAGGGTGTGGCCGACCGATTCCCGGGCGCGATAGCCGTGGGCCTCCAGCGGCAGGACCACATAGCGCACCGTCGCCCCATGTCCCTTCAGGGCGGCGTAGAACCGTTCGGACTGGACCGGGAAGGTGCCGGAGTTGTCGTCGTCCTGGCCATGGATCAGCAGGATCGGCTCATTGACCTGATCGGCGAAGGTGAAGGGCGACATCTCCGTATAGGTGTCGCCGGCCTCCCAGTAGGTGCGCTGCTCCGCCTGAAAGCCGAACGGCGTCAAGGTGCGGTTATAGGCGCCCGAGCGCGCGATGCCGGCCTTGAACAGGTCGGTGTGGGCCAGCAGGTTGGCGGTCATGAAGGCGCCGTAGCTGTGGCCGCCGACGGCGATCCGGTTCGGATCGG
>CAXBPJ010000536.1:0-1524 GCA_963977325.1 uncultured Brevundimonas sp.
AACGGTGGCGGCGGCGGCGGCCAGGAACAGGTTGTTCAGCACCAGGGTCGCCTCCCGGCTGACCGGGGCGAACAGGCCGCCGGGTTGGAGGCTGGGCGCGCGCCAGGCGAACAGGGCGAAGGCCGCGCCCGAGGCCACGCCGAGGATGGCCAGAAGCAGCATCCCCCGCTCTGGATCGACGGCGAAGGCGTGGACGGAGGTCAGCACGCCCGAGCGCACCAGGAAGGCGCCCAGCATGGAGAAGCTGAAGGCCAGGAGCGCGAGAAACACCGTCCAGCCGGCGAGCGAGCCGCGCCGCTCGGTGACGATGGCGGAATGGAGCAACGCCGCCGCCGCCAGCCAGGGCAGGAAGGAGGCGTTCTCCACCGGATCCCAGAACCACCAGCCGCCCCAGCCCAGCTCGTAATAGGCCCAGAAGGCGCCGAGGGTGATGCCGACGGTGAGGAAGGACCAGGCCGCTAGCGACCACGGCCGGACCCAGCGCGCCCAGGCCGGATCGACCCGGCCGACGATTAGAGCCGCCACCGCCAGGCTGAACGGCACCGACAGTCCGACATAGCCGGCGTAGAGCAGCGGCGGATGCACCGCCAGCGCCGGGTCCTGAAGCAGTGGGTTCAGCGACGCACCCTGGACAGGAGCGGGGTCGAGGCGGACGAAGGGGCTGGAGGTGAAGACCGCGAAGGCCAGGAACATGGCGTTCAGCACGCCCTGGCAGGCGACAGCCCAGGCCCTGAGCGCGAACGGGAGACCTCGCCCTAGCGCCAGGGTCGCGCCGAAGCCGGTCATCACCAGGCACCACAGAAGCAGCGAGCCCTCGTGGCTGCCCCAGGCGCCGGCGACGCGATAGAGCAGCGGCTTGGCCGTGTGGGAGTTGGCCGCGACGTTCGAGACCGAAAAGTCCGAAACGACGAAGGCGTAGATCAGCGCCGCGAAGGCGACGGCGACCGCAGCGGCCGAACCGATGGCCGCACCCTCGGCCGCGCCGGTCAGCACCGGGCGACGCAAGGCCGCCCCGGCGCCGGCCGCGACGGCCTGGAGCACGGCGAGCGCCAGGGCCAGAGAGAGGGCTAAGGCGCCCAGTTCGGTGATCATCCGGGGGTCGCGCCAGAGGCGGTTGCGGGCGGGCGATAGGCGGCGGCCTGGGCCTCGGGGCTGTCACCGCCGCGCCACTCACCGGTTTCCTTCAGCCGGTCGGCGACCTCGCGCGGCATATAGGTCTCGTCGTGCTTGGCCAGCACCTCGGAGGCTTCGAAGATGCGGTCCTCGCGAAACCGGCCCTGGGCGACGATGCCCTGACCTTCGCGGAACAGATCGGGCAGGTCGCCGTCGAAATGCACCGGGGTGACGGCGGCGTTGTCGGTGACGGCGAAGATCACGCCACCCTCGGCCGGATGGGTCACGCTGCCGGTCTGGACCAAGCCGCCGAGACGGATCAGGCGGCCTGCGGGGACCGTCTCCTCGGTGATCTCGGAGGGGCTGTAGAAGAAGGTCACGCTGTCGCGCATGGCCCACAGGCTGAGGCCC
>CAXBPJ010000537.1:0-1521 GCA_963977325.1 uncultured Brevundimonas sp.
CGATCCCATGACGCCCGTGCCCGAGGGTCAGATCCAGGTGGGGCTGATGGGTCTGATGCCCCTGACCAGCCAGCCGGACGCCCAGATGTTCGTCACGGCTGATAACCGCGTCCAGTCGACCGTACAGTTCTGCCCGGGGGTGCTCGGCTTCGCCCGGACCCAGGACGCCAACAGCGGCAACAGCCAGTTCTTCATCATGACCGGCGAGAACGCGCGTCTGAACGGCATGTACACCGCTTTCGGACGGGTGATCTCCGGCATGGAGAACGCGCGTCTGCTCAAGCCCGGACCCGACGATCAGGACGGTCGCGTGATGGAAAACCCCGATACCCTGGTGCGTGTCCGCACCGCCGACCAGATGCCGGACGGCGAACGGCCGTCTGCCCGCGTGCTGCGCGCCGACAGCGCCCGCGCCGCCGATCTGATCACCCTGCTGAGGGATCGCCAGGGCCTGAATTTCGATGTCTGCGACGTGGAGCTTCCGGTCGAGGTCACCGGCGGCTGATAAGTCGAACGGGAGGGCGTGATGATGTGTTTCGCAGCGGTCACGGCGGGAATGCTGATACTGGGCGGCGCGGCCGCCCAGGCCCAGGACGCGCCGCCGACCGATCCGGCTCCGGCTGTGACCGAGGCGGCCACGCAGGCGCCGCCGGAGGTTCCGCCCCCTCCACCGCCGCCTGGCGACTGGCGCACGGTGGCGGCCGAGAACCTGCTGGTCATCGACACCACCAAGGGACGGGTGCTGGTCGAGCTGGCGCCCCTGGCCGCGCCGCTGCATGTCGAACGCATCCGCCTGCTGTCGCGGGCCGGTTTCTATGACGGGGTCGCCTGGCACCGGGTGATCGACTGGTTCATGGCCCAGACCGGTGATCCTTTGGGCACAGGCGAGGGCCAGACCTGGCCGCCGAATTCACCTTCCGCCGCGCCGCCGATACGCCGTTCGTGCCCGTCGCTCAGCCGCAGGGCGCGCTGGTTGGCTTCATGGGCTCCCTGCCGGTCCAGACCCAGCCCGACGCCGCCATGGCCCTGACCGACGACCGCATGGTCCACGGCTGGGGCCTGTACTGCCCCGGCGTGGCCGGCATGGCTCGCGACGAGGCGGTCAACAGCGCCAACAGCCAATTTTTCCTGATGCGTCAGGCCTATCCCGCGCTCGAGAAGCGCTACACGGTCTGGGGGACGGTGGTGTCGGGACTGGACGTGGTGCGCGCCATCAAGGTCGGCGACGGCGCCAATGGCATGGTCACCGTCGAGCCCGACCGCATGACCCGGGTGCGGATCGCCTCCGACCTGCCCGAGGCCGAGCGGCCGACGGTCCAGGTGATGGATCCGGCCTCCCAGGCGTTCCGCGACCTGGTCACCCGCATGCGCGCCGAGAAGGGCGCGGACTTCTCGGTCTGCGACATCGTTCTGCCGAGTAGCGTGGGGTGACAGGATTTCTCCCTCCCCTTCATGGGGAGGGACAGCCGATGCGTCAGCATCGGCAGGGTGGGGCCCGAAATGGCCTGACGCACCCCACCC
>CAXBPJ010000538.1:0-1519 GCA_963977325.1 uncultured Brevundimonas sp.
CGGCGCAGCCGCCAGGGCGGAGACGACGGCGCGACGGTTCGGCGTCATGACGACCTCCGGTTTGGCTCAGCTAGGGGTCAGGCGTGGATGTCGACGTCCTTGCCCTCGCGCACGAAAATGACACCCACGATCACGGTCAGGACGGCGATGACGATCGGATACCACAGCCCGGCGTAGACATTGCCCGTGGCCGCCACGATGGCGAAGGCGGTCGTCGGCAGGAAGCCGCCGAACCAGCCGTTGCCGATGTGATAGGGCAGCGACATCGAGGTGTAGCGGATCGCCGTCGGAAACATCTCGACCAGGGCCGCCGCGATCGGGCCATAGACCATGGTCACATAAAAGACGAGCACGAACAGGATGCCGATCACCATCGGCACATTGACCAGGGCGCGGTCGGCGGCGGCCGGATAGCCGGCGGCGGCGAGGGCTCCGGCCAGCTCCGCTTCGAACTGGGCCCGGCGGGTCTTTCCGTCGATGTTGGGAAGCGCGACGTCCGGCGGCAGTCCGCCTGTGAGCAGCGCCTGGGACACATGCCTCTCATAGGCCTCGATCTGCGAAGCCGTCGGCCAGGTGCGGCCGTGGAAGCTTTCGACCATGACGTCGCCGATCAGCACCACGGCCGCCTCATGTGAAGGACCTTGGCGGGTTTCGTAGGGAATCCCCGCCCTGGCCAGCCAGGACTTGGCCATGTCGCAGGAGCTGTCGAATTTGGCCCGGCCGATGGGATCGAACTGCAGCGAGCAGTCGGCGGGATTCGCGACGACCACGACGGGCGCTGTCGCGGAGGCCTCGGCCAGACGCGGATTGGCCGCCTGGGTCAGGGCCCCGAACAGCGGGAAATAGGTGAGGGCCGCCAGCAGGCATCCGGTCAGGATGATCGGCTTTCGCCCGACCTTGTCCGAAAGCCAGCCGAACACGACGAAGAAGGGGGTGGCCAGGAGGAGAGCCGCCGCCACCATCATATAGGCCAGCGACGCCTCGACCTTCAGCACCCGCTCCAGGAAGAACAGGGCGTAGAACTGCCCCGTGTACCAGACCACCGCCTGGCCGGCGGCCAGGCCGAACAGGGCGATCAGCACCAGTCTGAGATTGGGCCAGCGCCCGAAGGAATCCTTGAGCGGGCGGGTCGAGCCCCGACCCTCGGCCTTCATGCGCCGGAAGGCCGGGCTTTCGGCCAGCCTCAACCGGATCCACAGCGACACGCCCAGCAGCAGGATCGAGACCAGGAAGGGGATGCGCCAGCCCCAGTCGGCGAAGGCCTCCTCCCCCACCGTCAACCGGACGCCCAGGATGACCACAAGCGACAGCATCAGCCCGGCCGTGGCGGTGATCTGGATGAAGCTGGTGTAGAGGCCGCGTTTTCCGGGCGGCGCGTGCTCGGCCACATAGGTGGCGGCGCCGCCGTACTCGCCGCCCAGCGCCAGCCCCTGGATCAGCCGCATCAGCACCAGGATGATCGGCGCCGCCACGCCGATCGCGGCATAGGAGGGCAGTAGCCCGACCACGAAGGGGGACA
>CAXBPJ010000539.1:0-1514 GCA_963977325.1 uncultured Brevundimonas sp.
GGTGTTCTCGGAGCGAACACTGGCGATGGCTTCGCCGTCGGCGTCGAGCAGCCGCACGCCGGGATAGCCGATGACGGCGCAGGCGGCGGGGCCGGCGTTGCGCAAGCCCAGCACCAGCACGCGATTGCCCGCACCGGCGTCGCCGCCCGCGCGGGCAAGACGCAGGTTGGGGGTCGTGCAGGCCGGCGCCGATCCGGCGGGAAGGGTCATGGCGGCGGGTTGCGTCGTCGCTTCCAGCGGACGCGAGCAGCGGACGATCAGGTCGTCGAATGGCTCAGGTCCCGTGCTGCGGCTGAGCGTGCCGGTCTCTTGGCCATTACGGCTGGCGGTCCACCACTCAAGGCCCCCGCCGACATAGCGCGCGCCCGAGCCCGAAGGCGCTATGGTCAGGGTGGTGTCGCGCCCCTCCCAGCTCACCACGGCCGTATCGGAGTCGGGATAGCGGGCTGTCAGGGTCTGGCCGCCCTCGCATTGATAGCCGACCGGCGCGCCGCCGGTAGGCGTCGGCCCGGGCGTCGGCTCGACCGGGGCGGGCGGCGGCGCTGCGGCCTCTCGCTGACAGGCCGCGAGGGCCAGGATCATCACGCCCGCCACGATCCGTCGCATCGTCGTCTCCCCCGATTGTGATCCGCTAACGCAGAGGCGGTGTCGGCGGTTGCCCGGCCCAAGTTCCGCAGGGTGATCTTGCCGGGAGGGGTCGGACCCGGCCTTATGCGGCGATGAGCGGGTTCGATTTCGCCACGGCGCCCCGGATCGTCTGCGAGGACGAGGCGTCGCTGCGCCTGGCGCCGATCGTGGCGGGGCTGGGCGTGCGGCGGCCGGTGGTGGTGACGGACGCCGGGCTGATGGCGGCCGGCCTGGTCGGGCCGGTGGTCGAGGCCCTGGCGGCGGACGGCGTGACGTCGATTGTCCACGACGCCGTGCGGGCCGATCCGCCCGAGGCGGATGTGCAGGCCGCCGTCGAGGTCGCGCGGACAGACGGCGCGGACGGCGTCATCGGCTTGGGTGGGGGCTCGTGTCTGGATGTGGCCAAGCTGGTCGCTCTACTGCTGGGGTGCGATCAGCCGCTTTCGGCCATCTATGGCGTCGGCCTGGCGAAGGGGCCGCGCGCCCCGCTGATCCAGATTCCGACCACCGCCGGCACGGGATCGGAGGTGACGCCGGTCGCAATACTGACCACTCCGGACCATCAGAAGGCGGGCGTCTCCTCGCCCCTGCTGCTGCCCGATGTCGCGGTGCTGGATGCGACCCTGACGCTGGGCCTGCCGCCGGCGATGACGGCCATGACTGGCGTCGACGCCATGATCCACGCCGTCGAGGCCTACACGTCACGGCGGCTAAAGAATCCGGTCTCCGACAGCCTGGCGATCGCGGCCCTGAAGCTGCTGGACCGCGCCATCCGGCCTGTGATCGCCGACGGCCGCGACCTCGACGCCCGTCGCGCCATGCTGCAGGGCTCGATGCTGGCCGGCATGGCCTTCGCCAATGCACCGGTGGCGGCGGTTCACGCCCTG
>CAXBPJ010000540.1:0-1511 GCA_963977325.1 uncultured Brevundimonas sp.
GAGGCGGGTTGAGGTTGATCCCAAAGCGCGAGCACCCTATGCCCCGGCCCATCGGGGACGGATCACGGGCTGATACAGCTTCCGGCCCCGATCACCTGGGCCCCGACCTTCGCCGGGGAGACGGCCTCATTGGCCTACCGATGCGACACCCGCCCCACCAGCCAGTCGCCCAGCATCTGCAGCCCCTGGACCATGACCAGCAGCAGCACCACCGTCACCACCATCACGTCGGTCTGGAACCGCTGATAGCCGAAGCGGATGGCCAGGTCGCCGAGGCCCCCGGCGCCCACCACGCCGGCCATGGCGGTGTAGGACACCAGCGCGATGGCCGTGACCGTGGCGCCCGCGATCAGGCCCGGCATCGCTTCCGGCAGCAGGGCGCGGGTGACGATCTGCCAGGTGGCGCCGCCCATGGCCTGGGTGGCCTCGACCACCCCCTTGTCGACCTCGCGCAGCGCCGTCTCGACCAGCCGCGCATAGAAGGGCGCGGCCCCGGCGACCAAGGGCGGAATGGCTCCCAGCACCCCGAGCGACGTCCCGACCAGCAGCACCGTCACCGGCAGCATGACGATCAGCAGGATGATGAAGGGAATCGACCGCAGCACGTTGACGATCAGGGACAGCGCGGCGTTCAGCACCGGATTCGCCGCCAGACGGCCTCCACCGCGACGCCGCGCTCGGTCAGCCGCGCCACCGCCGCGTCTGCGTTTCCGCCCGACATCGACACCAGCATCTGGCCGTAGGGTTCACCCCGGATGCGGGCGATCCGGCCCGACAGGATGGCCACGTCCACCCCCGTCTCGCGCGCCACCTGGCTCAGCTCCGGCCCATAGGTGGTCGCCCCTCGGAAAGTCAGGCGCAGCCGCCGCGTCCCCTCGGGCGGCGTTTCGTCCAGGCCGTCCAGAGCATCGGTCTCGGCGATCATCGACCGGGTGACGGCGTGCTCGGGATGCAGGAAGACATCGGCCGTGGCCCCCATCTCGACCACTCGTCCGTCGGCCATGACCGCGACCCGATCGCAGACCCGGCGCACCACCTCCATCTGGTGGGTGATCAGCACGATGGTCAGGCCCAGCTCCCGGTTCAGCTGATCCAGCAGCGCTAGGATCTCGTCGGTGGTCTCGGGGTCGAGAGCAGCACCTCGGGTGCGCAGGCCAGGGCCCTCGCGATGCCCACCCTCTGCTTCTGGCCGCCCGACAGCTGGGCCGGATGCTTCCTCGCATGGTCGGCCAGGCCGACGCGCTCCAGCAGCTCCGCCGTCCGCGCCTTGACCTCACCCCCCGCCCGCCCTTCCAGGCGCAAGGGAAAGGCGACGTTGTCGGCCACGGTCTTGGCGTCCAGCAGACTGAAATGCTGAAAGATCATCCCGATCCGCCGCCGGGCCGCGCGCAGCTCTGCGCGGTTCAGCGCCGTCATCTCCCGCTCGCCCACGAAAACCCGCCCGGCGTCCGGCCGCTCCAGCAGGTTGACGGTGCGGATCAGGGTCGACTTTCCGGCGCCGGATCGCCCGA
>CAXBPJ010000541.1:0-1510 GCA_963977325.1 uncultured Brevundimonas sp.
GTCCGGTCTCGCGGGCGCGGTGGTCGATCCCGGCGGCCCCAACGCCTCGTCCGTGGCCGCAGGCATGATCGCCCCGGCGCTGGAAGCGGTGCTGGACGGCTGCGACGCCGACCGCGCCGCCCTGCTGCGCCGCGCCGCGTCACTGTGGCCCGATTTCGCCGAACGATTCGGTCTCGTCCTGAACCGGGAGGATTCCGACTGGCGGGGCAAGGATCCTGAGAAGCGTCTGGCGCGGCTGAAGGCCCTGGGGTTCGAAGGCCGGATTGAGGGCGAGGTCGTGCGCGTGCGCGGCGAGGCGCGGGTCGAGCCCGTGGCGGCGCTGGCCGTCCTGCGCAGGAGCAACGGCCTGGAATTGATCGAGCAGCAGGCCGTGGCGACTGAGCGAAGCGGGGAGGGCTGGTCGGTTCGCCTCCGCGACGGTTGCGGGCTTACCGGCCGCCGTCTGCTGCTGGCCACTGGAGCCGCGCCGGCTCTGCCCGGCCTTCCGGAACCTGTCGCTGGCTTGATCGATGGCATCCAGCCGATCAGGGGGCAGCTGCTCGATGCCGAGGGATCCGCGCCGCGCGTCCAACGCGCCGCCGAAGGCTATGCCGCCCCGGGCCGCGCGGGCCGCCTGCTTATCGGGGCCACGATGGAGACCGGTCGCCGAGACCTGTCCGAGGATGCCGAGACCAGCCGGCGGCACAGACAGCTGGGCGAAGCCCTGACCGGCGCTCCGATCGGCGAGGGGGTCGCGCGCGTCGGCGTGCGCGGCTCCAGCCCCGACGGCCTGCCGATGGCCGGGCCGGTAGGGGAGGGCCTGTATCTGGCCCTCGCGCCCCGCCGCAACGGCTGGCTGCTGGCCCCGCTCGTCGCGCGCGCGGTGCGGGCGGGAATCGAGGGCCGACCCGCGCCTGAGCCCGGCCTCGATCCCGCCCGATTTCTGCGACCCTAGCCGGCGTTGAAGCGGATCGGGATGTCCACCTCGGCGCCGGCCACCGGCCGGCCATCCACCAGCCGCGGACTGATCGCGAAATAGCGGGTCAGGCCCATGGCCGCGCGGCCGAAGCCGTAGCCGCCGGGACTTTCGGACGCGACCGAACATGCGGACAGCCGACCCGCCGCCGTGACCGTGCAGCGCAGGGTCGCCGACCCCGCCACGCCCCGGTCGAGAGCCCGTTCGGGGTAGACGTCGAGAAGTTGGGCCCCGGTCGGCTTCTGGATCCACTCCGGACGGGTGATCACCGGCGGCGCGGTGGGCGCCTCCACGGCGTTGGCCGCGCCGGTTTCGCTTGGCGCGGGGCTCGGTGTCGTGCTGACCACCGGTCCGACGGCGATGTCGGTGGGGATCACGTCGGGCGGCGTCAGCGGGACGGTGACGGGCGGCTGGGTGGTGATGATCGGATCATGCACCGGCGTCTGGGGCGCGGTCTTCTGCGCTACGGGCGGGGCCGGAGGCTTGGGCCGTTGCCAGAGGATGGTGTCGATCGGCTTGGATTCCGGCGGCGTCGCGATCACCGGCATCTCGAAC
>CAXBPJ010000542.1:0-1505 GCA_963977325.1 uncultured Brevundimonas sp.
GCCGATCAGGAAGGCCTCGGCGACGCGCGGGAACAGGTCGGCCAGATCGTCGATGCCGCCCGCCTTGGCGCGCCCCCCGGCGATCCAGAAGGCGCGGTCGTAGGAAGACAGCGCCTGACGCGCGGCGTCCGCGTTGGTGGCCTTGGAGTCGTTGATGAAGCGAACGCGGCCCAGGGTGCCGACATGCTCCATGCGGTGGGCCAAACCAGGGAAGGACATGAGGCCCTCGACGGCCGCGTCGTGCGGCACTCCCAAGCGCGTGGCGGCTCCGTAGGCGAAGGCCGCGTTCTGTGCATTGTGACGCCCGGGGAGCGATCGGGCGAGCGCAAGGTTTGCGATCTCCTCAACACCTTCCGCTTCCTTCGTGAGAACGCCGTCAGACGCGCGAAAGCCGAAGCCGCTGACGAAGGCATTCAGCGGCTGTGAGGTCATGTCTCCTCGGAGACGCGTGCTAACGCAAGCCAAGGACCAATCGTCACAAACATCGTCGGCCAGCCAGTAGCTTTCCACGTCATCGATGCTGACCATGGCTGCGGAACCGCGACCTGGCTTCGGGTTCGCGAAAATGCGCGCCTTGGCGGCGACATAGCCCTCTATCCCGCCATGCCGGTCGAGGTGATCCGGCGAGATGTTGGTCAGGATGGCGACGTCGGGCGCGAAGCTGGTCGTCAGGTCCAGCTGGTAGCTGGAGCATTCGATCACATAGACGGCCTCCGGCGTCGGCGCGGGCAGGGCCAGGACGCCGATGCCGATGTTGCCGCCGACATGGACGGTCATCCCCGCCTGTTTCAGCACCCAGCCGATCAGGGCGGTGGTGGTCGATTTGCCGTTGGTGCCGGTGACGCCGACCACCTTGGGTCGCTGGTCGACCGGCAGGGACGCCAGGGCGCGGGCGAACAGCTCAAGGTCGCCGATGATTTCGACGCCCGCCTCTCGGGCGCGATCGACGGTCCAGTGCGGCGCCGGGTGGGTCAGGGGGGCGCCGGGCGACAGGACCAGGGCGGCGAAGCCCGACCAGTCGGCGGTGGTCAGGTCGCGGACCTCGAACCCCTCGGCCTCTGCCTGCATGCGGCTGGAGACGCTGTCGTCCCACAGCACGGGGTGCGCGCCGCCCGCCCTGAGCGCGCGCGCCGCCGTCAGCCCGGACCGCCCCAGGCCAAAGACGGCGACCGTCTGTCCTTCAAAGCCGGGGACGGGGATCATCTAGCGCAGCTTCAAGGTCGAGAGCCCGACCAGGGCCAGCATCGCCGCCACGATCCAAAATCGGATGACCACGGTGGATTCCGGCCACCCCATCTTTTCGAAATGGTGGTGAATCGGCGCCATCAGGAAGATGCGCTTTCCGGTCATCTTGAAATAGGCGACCTGGATCATCACCGAGGCCGCCTCGACCACGAACAGGCCGCCGACGATGCCCAGCACCAGCTCGTGCTTGGTGGCCACGGCCATGGCGCCGAGCCCGCCGCCGAGCGCCAGGGAGCCGGTGTCGCCCATGAAGATCTTGG
>CAXBPJ010000543.1:0-1504 GCA_963977325.1 uncultured Brevundimonas sp.
ACATCGCCAGCGTCCGGCGCCAGCTTGCGAACCGCATTATCGGAGCCATGACCATGAGCGCCCTCGCCTTCTCCCCGAGCCGTCGGGGTCTGCTGTTCGGTGCGGGCGCGCTGGCGCTCGCTGGATGCGCCGCCGGTCAGGGACGATGGCTGGACGGACCCCAGGCCGCGCTGCGCTATCCGGCGCTGCAGGGCGTGCTGAACGGCTGGGTCGCCGACGGGCGCCTGTCGGGCGCCGCTATCGGCCTGAGACACGGCGACGGACCCGAGGCCTTTCTGCAGGCCGGGCGGCTGGACCACGACCCGACCTCGGCCTTGGTCGGTCGCAACACCCTGTTCCGCATCTACTCCATGACCAAGCCGATAACCGGCGTAGGCACGGCGCTCTTGATCGAGGACGGGCGGCTGAGTCTGGACACGCCCGTCGCCGATCTGGTCCCCGAGATGGGTCGGGTCGAGGTGGCGCGGAACCCGGACCGCGGGCTGGACGGCCGCGCGCCCGCCTCGCCCATGACGGTGCGCCATCTCCTGACCCACACGGCGGGACTGACCTACCACTTCTTCGACGGCCCGATCGCTGACGCCTACCGCCGCGCAGGCCTGTTCCCGGTCACCGGCTACAGCCTGGCCGAAAAGCCTATCGACGGCCCGAAGGTCCACGACCTCGACGAATTCGGCCGCAGGCTGGGCGAGATCCCGCTGCGCTTCGATCCGGGCACGGCCTATCACTACTCCGTCGGCCTGGATCTGCTGGGCCTGGTGATCCAGCGCGCCTCGGGAATGAGCTTCCCCGACTTCCTGCAGCGCCGCCTGTTCGACCCCGTCGGCATGAACGACACCCTGTGGGAGATACGTCGCGCCGATCAGGCCCGGTTGATGGCGCTCTACGACTATTCCGGCGAACAGCGCATCGTCCGCGATGACCGCACAAACAGCGCCTATGCCGAACCCGTCACACTGTTCGCGGGCGGGGCCGGCCTGATCTCGACGGCGACCGACTATCTCGCCTTTCTGACCACCCTGCTGGACGACGGTCGCGCCGGCTCCGTGCGGGTTATGGAGCCCGAGACTGCCCGCCTGGTCCGCACCGACATCCTTCCGAGCGGCGTGAACCCGGAGAACGGCGCCTTCCGCTTCGGCTTCGGCGGGTCGGTGAAGGAGCCGTCCGGCGAATACGGCTGGGGCGGGGCGGCCGGGACTCTGGGCTGGTTGGACCCGTCGACCCGCACGGCCGTCACCGTCATGGTGCAGCAGTTCGGCCAGCAGATCGACGTGAACGGGGATGTCCGCCGGGCTTTGGAGCGGGATGTGGGGGCGTAAATCTCCTCCCCGTGCGCGAAGCGGATGGGGAGGTGGCAGGCCGCAGGCCTGACGGAGGGGCGCGGCGGCGTAGCCGACGCTCGCGGCACGTCGTCGGCTCACCTCCGGCGAACCTCCTCCACCCCTCCACCACTTCGTGGTCCCCCTCCCCATCGCGTTGCGACGGGGAGGAAACGATTACCCCA
>CAXBPJ010000544.1:0-1502 GCA_963977325.1 uncultured Brevundimonas sp.
CCGGCCTGCAACGCCACCTCGGCCGCCCGCGCCGGGTCGGGATGCGCCCCGCCTCGCGCGTTCCGCACGGTCGCGACGTGATCGATGTTGACGCCAAGGCGGACGCGGCGGGTCATGCCTTGGCCAGCCTCCGGCTGCCGGGATCCTCGACCGGCAGGGCGGCCAGTTCGGGCGGCAAGGCGTCGGCCGGATAGGCGGGCACGTCCAGGGTCGCCAGCGCCAGCAGCGGCACGCCGACATCGGCCCGCCCGCCGGAGCGATCGACGATACAGGCGGCCGCCACCACCTCGCCCCCCGCCTTTGCGATCGCCGCGATGCACTCGCGCGAAGACAGGCCGGTGGTGACGATGTCCTCGACCATCACCACCCGCTCGCCGGGCTCGACGTGGAAGCCGCGCCTGAGTTTGAACTCCCCACCCTCGCGCTCGACATAGAGGGAGCGCACCCCCAGATGCCGCGCCGTCTCATAGCCGGGGATGATGCCGCCCACCGCCGGGGAAATCGCCACGTCGACCACGCCCACCGCGGCCGTGATCTTTTCCGCCAGCGCCCTGCACAGCCGTTCGCAGCGGCGCGCGTCCATGAACACCAGGTTCTTTTGCAGGAAGACCGGGCTGTGCAGCCCCGAGGACAGCACGAAATGCCCCTCGCGAAGGGCGCCCGCCTGGCGGAATTCGTCGAGAACGTCGTCGGAGGTCATGGACCCGGCATACACAGTCCCCAGCGCATGCGCGACTCTCCTCCGGCGAACCTCCTCCCCCCCTCCACCGCTTCGCGGTCCCCCTCCCCATCCGCTTTGCGGACGGGGAGAAGATCACTCGATCTCCTCGCCCGGCTTCAGTCCGCCCTCCAGCAGGCAGCGCCACACGCCCTCGGCGTCGTCGGCATAGGCGAACAAATCCATGTCAGAGGCCTTGACCATGCCGTGTTCGATCAGGGTCTCGAAGTTGATCACGCTGGTCCAGTAGGCGCGGTCGAACAGGACGATCGGGATCGGCGGCGCCTTGCCGGTCTGGCGCAGGGTCAGAAGCTCGAACAGTTCGTCCAAGGTGCCGAACCCACCCGGGAACACGACCAGCGCATTGGCCCGCATCGCCAGATGCATCTTTCGCATGGCGAAGTAGTGGAAACGGAAGGTCAGCTCCGGCGTCGACCAGGCGTTCGGAAACTGCTCGTGCGGCAGGGTGACGTTGAAGCCGATCGACGGCGCCCCGGCCTCGTGCGCGCCCTGGTTGGCGGCCTGCATGATGCCCGGCCCGCCGCCGGTGGCGATGACATTGTCGCGCGGCTGGCCGGGCGAGCCGCGCAGCGCCCCGCCGCGCTCCGAGGCGATCTTTCCAAATAGCCGCGCCTGCTCATACCAGAAGGCGTGGCGGCCCTCGCCGTCCGCCCCGACCCGCGCCGAGCCGAACACAACCAGGGTCGAGCGCACGCCCCACGCCCTCAGAGCCTCCTCGGCCTTGGCGTACTCCATCAGGAAGCGGACGCCGCGCATGGAGTCG